>NZ_BPPH01000023.1:0-35236 GCF_021602765.1 Acinetobacter sp. KAM396 | reverse complement strand
TTCTAAAACCCAACTCAACTATTTTCAATTAAGTCATTGTTTTATCAGAAGTTTTAATCTGCATCACCGCCGATGGATGTGCATTATAGGACAATTATTTTAACAAGCAACACTTTTTTCAAAAGAAATATATCGGGTGTTTATTTTTTGTTCATTTTTGCTTTTTTTACACACATTTTGAGCAAATTTGCTTTAATACATTGTTTCAATTAACTGTTAATATATACCTATCGGCGATATAACAGCTTTTGCTTACTCAGATTTAAGCGCTAGGATTCTTTATGTATCAACAAAAATATCTTTGGGTGTGCCTTGTTTCTTCAGGATTCATCACTTCAACACATGCAACAACGCCTTCTACTGAAGAAGCTGCTCAAGAAGAAACCGCTGAAGTTATTGTGGCAGATTCATCTTCTAAAACTAAAAGTAGTCGTTTGGATGCGCTTAAAGAATTAAAAAGTGTCAAAGCCAAAGATTTAAAAGTGAATGCAAATGCTGCACAACCTGATGAAGTCAAAGATCCACTACAACCTTTGAACCGTCAGATTTATGCATTCAACGACATGCTAGATCGTAATGTCGCCCGTCCACTTGCGTTGCAATATACAAAGAAAGTTCCTGGTGAAGTGCGCGGCTCATATCGTCAGTTCCGAAAAAACTTGGGTGAACCTTGGAATGCGGTTAACCAATTGATTCAAGGTCGCCCTTTACGTGCCGCAAAAACTATAGGCCGTTTTAGCTTAAATACCATTACTACTTTAGGAATGGCTGATCCTGCACGTCGTTTAGGTTTAGACACAGAGGAAGAAAATTTTGGCACAACCTTGGGCTACTTCGGTGTCCCTTCAGGGCCTTATGTTATGTTACCAATTTACGGTCCAAGTACTTTCCGTGATGGTTTTGGCACACTTGTAGATGGTCAGGCGCGTCCGCAAAAATACATTTTAGATGACAATGACCGTTTATATTGGTCGGAGCAAGTTATGCGCGGCGTAGATACTCGCTCGCAACTCTTAGATGTAGAGCAAGCGTTACAGGGTGACAAATATGCCGCGATTCGGGATATTTACTTACAACGTAAAAACTTTGAAATTGCGGAAAAGAAAGGACTCGATGCCGACAATATTTCGTTTGTAGATGATGAAACCGAAGAACTTTTTGATGATCAAGAAGAAATAAACCTGCCTGAAGAAAGCACAAAATAATTTGTAAAACATTTTACTCAAGGTGAGTTTTTACTTTCCTTGAGTATTCAGGCATTGTTATAGTAACGCTTTGTTTAGGTTCAGGGTCAACACAAAACTCTATGTATTTCATTCAACCCACACGTGATATTCCATATCTAGAACAGGTGCTCGACACACTGCCTAGTGTGCAAATGATTCACATAGATGACATCAGCTTGTATGACCCAACCATTATTGCAATTGCTGATGTGCAAGATTATTTAACTTATCAATGGAATTTACCCACGATTGTATTGGCCTTTGAAGATGAAGGGACGGCATTGGTTCAAGCATGGGAACAAGGCGCTTTAGCAGGTTGGTTGTGGAGTCGTTTACCAGAAAATCCACCGCAAGCCTTACGCAAAATTGACGCACAATATAAACGCAATCAAGACAGCCGTGACTTACCTTCTGCGGCGGAACTACAAAAAAAATTACTACCGAATCCTATCGAACTGTGTAATTACCGTGTAGATACGTTATTTAAACCTTCGGCTTATTTATCGGGCGATTGGTTTGATTACTGGAAAATCAGTGACAAAGAAATCATGTTCTATTTGGCCGATGTGTCTGGGCATGGCGTAACCAGTAGTTTGCTGACGTCTTGGATGGCTGCATTTCATGGTCGCTCCAAAACACCGCGCGAACTGATTAAAAAGCTGAACGGTATGCTGGTTCAAGAAAATATTGAAAAGCATATCACCATGATTAGTGGGATTTTAAATATTGAAACTCATGAGCTGCGCTGGTCGAGTGCGGGGCATTATCCACCTGCCATTATTATTGAACCCAATCAAGCACCTAGGATTTTAAATACCAGTAGTTTTCCTTTAGGACTGACTGAAGATTTAGAAGTTGAGGAATTTGAGTGCGTATTAAATAAACAGGCACGGTTTATTATCTGCTCCGATGGTGCGTTAGAACCTTATAGCGGTGGTTTGAATGAACAGTTTGAACAATTGGTCTTTCACTTGCAAAATCAATCATTCCAAGCACCCGATCATGTAGCCGATGACATTGCAATCTTGAGTTTGTGTCGAACAAAATAACCAACAAATCAGCCAGTTAACTTCTTAACCTTAGATATACGACTGTAAGCTACTTGAGTCTATATAGTCGCTATGGGATAATTATCCAATCCTTCTCTGCAAATGGCATTTATATGTCAACAGGTCATGTTGAATATGCAAGTTTGAATGGAACGCATATCTTTAAGCTTTTTGGCGAAGTGCGTGCCCAATCTTGTATTAGTCTAGACAAACTACTCAGTAAAATTGAACAGCAATCCAATGTGGTGGGTGCAATTGTAGATTTAACCCAAACTACATTTATTGACAGTACAGTTTTAGGTATATTGGCTAAGCTAGGCTTAAAACTAAAACAAATCCATCATATTCAGGCAGTTATGTTATCTACCAATCCAGACATTACTACGCTCGCAAATAGCATGGGCTTAGGACAGGTGTTTGTGATTTTAAATTACTGTGGCGATCCAACATTCTGCACGCGTGAGCTGGTAGAAGAACACGTCACACATAGCAATATGCTCACTACAGTATTAGATGCCCATAAAACCCTCATGAAGCTGAATGAAAACAACCAAAATATGTTCGAACCTTTGGTGAAACAGCTACAAAAAGAACAAGATAATCTCGATCAATGTGCTGAGCAAAATCAGCAGAACGCTTGATCTTCACTCAGGAATGCTTTGATGACTTTACTTTCTGTTGCTCAAATGAACTCGCAAAATGATATTGAAGAAAACTTCAAAATCATTGAAACATTGATTCAACAGAGTAAAGCTGATGGCGCTGAACTGATCGTTTTTCCAGAAAACTTTGTATGTTTTGCCGCAGGTAAACAACGTGAAACCGCGGCACAGTTTGAAAGTATTCAACAGCGTTTGGAACAGCTTGCGCATCAATATCAAATCTGGATTGTGGCGGGTACATTGCCCTGCCCGTATCGCCCTGATGGCTCAACAATTGCAGATGGTCGTGTGCGTACGGTCAGTTTATGTATTAGCCCAGAAAAAACTGAAGCACGATATGACAAAATTCATTTGTTTGATGTGCAAGTTGGTGACTCTGTTGGCGGTTATCAGGAATCTAAGTTTTTTGAACCTGGTTCTGAAGTCGTTGTTGCGAAAACACCATTTGGCAATATTGGCTTAATGGTGTGTTATGACTTGCGCTTTCCTGAATTAGCCTTAACTTTACGTGCGCAAGGCGCAAATATTTTAACCGCGCCATCGGCTTTTACTTACACCACAGGTCAAATGCACTGGCAATTGCTCTTGCAGGCACGTGGCATGGACAGTCAATGTCAGGTTTTAGGTGCAGCCCAACAAGGCTGGCATGGTGAAAAGCGTCAGACTTGGGGACATTCAGGCGCTACCAATTCACGCGGGCAGCTATTGTCAATGGTGCAAGACGAAGGTATGCAACTGATTACAGTGCCTTTTGATTTAGACGAACAAAGCAAAATTCGAGAGTCGATGCCGTTAATGCAGCATCGTCGTTTATTTCAATTTTAAAATCGAATTTCAATAAAAAAGGGTTGATCTGCGCAATATAGTGATCAACCCTTTTTTATTTCTAATCTTACTTTTTAGCTATTCAGCCGCTTCATTGGTCACGCGTAGCACTTCTTCCAAGGTCGTTTTACCTGCCAATACCTTACGCAATCCATCTTCACGAATAGAACCGGATTGCTGTCGTGCATAATCTTCTAGTTCATATTCTGCAGCATTACCATGAATCAGACGGCGCATCGCTTCATCTACAGGTACAATTTCATAAATTGCAGTCCGCCCCGTAAAACCTGTATGTGAGCAATGCTCACAGCCTTTGGGTTGCGGAAGTTTTAAATCGGTTGCATCGGTCACACTTTTAAACAGTTCTTGCTCAAAGTCATCTGCGTCATGCCATGTGGCACATTGTGAACATAAGGTACGTACCAAACGCTGTGCAATTACGCCAATTAAAGAACTTGACAGCAAGAATGGCTCAATACCCATATCTTTTAAACGGGTGACTGCACCAATAGCTGTATTAGTATGCAGTGTAGATAATACCAAGTGACCCGTTAAAGAGGCCTGCACCGCAATTTCGGCAGTTTCCAAGTCACGAATTTCCCCCACCATCACAACATCAGGGTCTTGGCGCAGCATTGCTTTTAAAGCACGTGCAAAGGTCATATCCACTTTGCTATTGACCTGTGTTTGTCCAATCCCTTCTAGTTGATATTCAATTGGGTCTTCTGCAGTCAAAATATTTTTAGAACCGTCATTTAGGTCTGACAAGGCAGCATATAAGGTCGTGGTTTTACCCGAACCTGTCGGCCCTGTAACCAAAATAATCCCGTGTGGTCGATGTACCAGTTGCTTTAAGCGATCATAATCATTTTGCATCAACCCCAAGTGCGTCATGTTTAAACGACCCGCTTGCTTATCTAGCAAACGCATCACCACACGCTCGCCATGTGAAGATGGCAGCGTTGAAACACGCACATCAACCTCACGGCCCGCTAATCTGAGCGAAATGCGACCATCTTGAGGAATACGTTTTTCTGCAATATCAAGCTTAGCCATGACTTTAATACGTGACACCAACAATGGCGCCAATTCACGACGAGGTTGTACAATTTCACGTAGCTGACCATCGACCCGTAAACGTACCGCCAATTTTTTTTCAAAAGATTCGATATGAATATCGGATGCACCGACCCGAATCGCTTCAGATAGTAAGGCATTGATTAAGCGTACAATCGGTGCGTCATCTTCCTGTTCCATCAGATCTTCTGCTTCTGGAACAGAATCTGCTAAACTGAGCAAGTCAGGATGATCTTCCAGTCCTGCAGCGACTTGCTGCGACTCACCCGTATCACCAGCAAAACTGCTGCTTAATAATTGGTGAAACTCCTGATCAGTACAAAGTTGATGCTTTGCAGGATGCCCCAAAAAACGACGTGCTTCCTGAATAGCAAGCATCGGCGTGTTTTCACGACGTACAATAAAGGCATGATCGCCCTCATAACGAATTAACACCCCATGGCGTTTGGCAAAGCTATACGGTATTTGTAATTGTTTCAGTACTAACATCAGCGATTATAATAATGATGAAAAAATTTAATTTGAGTGTACTCTAAGCGTATGACAGCGTGAAGTCTGTTTTCGCTGATTTATCAAGAAAGGGATAGGCCATTGTCACAAAATCATGAGATTTCAGAAACTGATTCAGCTAAATTAAAATGGTGGGGTGACTATGAGTTTGAGCTCAATCATCCTAAAGCATGGCAATTTGGCTCACTCTTAGTACGTTTGACACGTGGCATGCAAGAATGGCGTTTGGAATACTATCGTCCGCAAATTCAATACGATTATGAACAGCAATGGCATAAAATTGATGATCCTGAGTTTGCCTTTCCACAACCTATAAAAATTGAACGTTATATGTTCAAATCTACACAAAGTAAATTACAGCTCATGCCACGTTTGGCAGACCGTTCTGTGGTGATTAAACCTGTCGATCCAATTTATATTCCTGCAGGGCAACGTGGCACATTGTATATCAGCACACCGTTGTGGATGTCTGCCTTTGTAAATGGACAACGTGAACCCATTTTTGATTTGCCGATTATTCGCCCGAAAGATACTTGGTTTGGCCCAAATCATCGTACAGGTGAAGTTTGTTATGCCACAGCAGTCGATGGCCGTACCGAATTACATCAACTCAAACCACGTGCATTTCGTGCCGTCACGCCTATTGAATTTCACAACACCAGCAATCAACAATTGCGTTTTGACCGAATGAATGTGCCTGTGCCTGCGCTGCCTTTATTTTTCAGTGAAAGCACAGGTCGTTTATGGACTTCACAAATTAAAGTGATCCACGAAGGTTTAGACCGTCCACCACGGATTCGGATTGAAAATCGTACCCCGCCACATGCAGGTGAGGTGACCTATTTGCAACCGCCACGTGAAACGGCAGGTGCTTTATTTAATATGTTTGATTCATTTTTCTAAGAGGATGTTATGGCAGATTCCAATATTTCCAAAGAAATCACCAACAGCCTCAAAGGAATATTTACCAGTGTCAATACAGATCGCTTGACCGAAATTTTGGTCGCAATTGTACTGTCTTTGATTGGTTTTTTAATTGCACGTTTTGTTTCCAATACCTTTGTACGTACAATCGGTGCGCGTTTTAATGCGCATCAACGCTTGGTTTGGCGACGCGGGATTTTTTACTTTATTTTCCTACTGTTTGTGATGGCGAGCCTAAAAGAAGCAGGCTTTAAACTCAGCGTGTTTTTAGGTGCGGCAGGTATTTTAACCGTGGCTTTGGGTTTTGCCTCACAGACATCAGCATCCAATTTAATTAGTGGTATGTTCCTGATTGGTGAAGGTTCTTTTGAAGTAGGTGATACCATTCAAATTACCCTGATTCGTGGACATACCATAGAAGGCGAAGTGATCTCAATTGACTTACTTTCAGTCAAATTGCTAACCCAAGACAATATTTATGTGCGTTTGCCCAATGAACAATTGATTCGTGCGCCCGTACACAACTTGTCTAAGTTTCCAATCCGACGTGTGCCCATTACCCTCGCGATTAACTTCCATGAAGATATTATTAAAGTACGTGAAGTGTTGCTCAGCGTCGCCAATCAATATCCACTGGTTTTATCTGACCCAAAACCAGCAGTGACGGTTACAGCTTTCCGTGAATCTTCAATTGAATTGTTATTTGCAATATGGTGTCAGCAAGAAAACTTCTTAAAAGTACGTGATGAAATGCAGGAACGTATCCGTAATGGTTTCTTAGACAACCAAATCGAAATCCCTGTACCCAAAATGGGTTTTGTTGATCATCCTTTATCGCACCCTTTAAACAATGAAGACCTTGATCAATATGCCAATGCTCAAGCACTGAAACGAGAACCTGACTTAAAGTAATCGTTGCAGACTTAGACACTTTGCCTTTCATTAAACTTGATGGTCAGTTCAAGCTTTAGAAGAAGGCGAAGTGTTGTTTTTTACGAGATCTGGCTCAGGAATTGGGGCAATATATGCAATCAGCAGCATGCCTAAACCTGCAGCAAAGAATGACAACACGCGCATGAGCGTACCAATATTAGATAAATCTAAAAGTACTAATTTTAAGGTCACAATCACTAAAATACTGCTGCCTAAAATCCACAAGGCACGTAATTGTTTCAGACTGGCAATCCACATAGCGATACAAGCCAAGCTCACCCAAAGCATGGTCAAACTGAGCTGCACAGTGGCGTCTTGCCAAACAGCAATCTGGTTGATTGGAGTTCCCAAATACAGATGCAAGGCGCGTAACAGCACATAACTACTTAGCCACAGTAAACTCAAGACCATAATTACCGCAGCCAAGCCTTGATCTAAATGGGTTTTGCGTTGCAGATTCAGCATCCACAAAATAGCCACCAACATGGCTATACTGACCAAATCAAATGGATTCAAAATAGGCAGTACATAGCCGTAAAATGCTTGTTCAGTCAAAAATTGTGAACATAGCATCCACATCAACATGAAGATTAAATTGCTACGCGCATACCAAAACTTGCGCCAATCTGAATCTGGTTGTTGCCACCAACACCACGCCGCAAAGAGCAATGGTAAAATCACCACACTACTATATGGATGCTGTGGTAACAGCGTTAAACTTGCCATCGCCAAAATGGGTAACAGCCCTAAACTCAGCCATTCTTTGTCGCTGCGGACAGTCCATAAAGGACGCAACCACAACACACTGAGCACGCCTGCAAACAAGGCAAATAGCAGACGTTCAGTACCCGAAACCCAATGCACCGCTCCATCATAGCTACGGCTGAATAATAAACCTGCTGCAGTGAGCGAAACTGGCTTTAGACCTAACCATTTGGGCAATAGCCATGACCATGTCGCTTGACGAGAAAGTAGTACTTCGTTGATAAGTAAATAAATGACCACCACCGCCAAAAGCGTCTGTACGGTTGCAAGTTCTCCATCAAAGTAATCTAAACCTAACCATAGCCATAAACTGGTTGCAGACAACATCATTAAACACAGTACGCTCGTGGTTGCTGTGCTCAGTTGTTGTCTGAAAGCTGCACGGCTGTTGGAAAACACCACAACCGTGGCATAACTTAGGCTCAGTACCCAATAAATACTGCGCTCGAAATAAGGCAACTCGACTAAATAATACAGCCCAGATAAGCCCGCTACGGCAAACAAACCTAGTGCCAAATAACGGCTAATTTTAGAATATTGAATAAAGGCAAAAATAAACACAGCCACGCCTTGTAATGCCCAACCAATGACACTCCATTGTTCAGGCAGTAAAATAGGTGGAATCAACACACTAAAAATCAGCATCAAACTGAAATAACTTTGTGCAATAAACTGTGTCTGCCGATGCTGTTTGGTCAGCCAATACAAACCTGCAAAAACCACCGCAAATAACAAACTAAAGGCTGCCTGCTCTGCTGTTTCTTCAAAATACATCAGATATAAACAGGCATAACCGACAATGGGTGCGCCAAAAATCAAGGCAAGGTCTAAAATAGGTTTCAGCTGAAACGTGGCGACATCTTCCTGTGCCAAAAGCTGACTAAAGCGAAAACCCAACCAAATAAAAATAGCCGCATGCGCCAAAACTAAAAGCGTTAGCACCTGCCGTTCAAAGATATAACCATGATAAAAGGCATAGCTGCCACCCACCACAACCGTCATTAAAAACGCAATTTGATTTAAATATTTCCACGGACGTAAACTACTTAAAATGGCAACCGAAATATTAATCAGCAAATAATAGGCAATAAATTCAATGGCTGTTGCATTACGAACAGGTAAAGTAAACGGTGCGAAATACGCAATCAGCATTGCCATGAGGGCAAGTTCGACTGATTGTTGTTTTAAACTCAGCCAGAGCGTGAGCAACATCACCACAATAAAACACAGACTGGCGATAGCTAAATTTGGAATGACCAAATTGTAATAGGCAAAAAATAAGGTCAGACACAGCCCAGCCAACCCCAAACCTTGCACACCCAAAGCAAAGCTGCGATTTTTGTTGCGTAACAGATAACCAAATACTGTCACTGCTGCACTCACGCCAGCAACGAACAAAAGTTTCACTGCCAAACTAAATTGCCAATGTTCAGTAGCAAAACGTAGCAGTAACACCACGCCTATGAGTAACACTACAATTGCTGCTTTTAATACAGGATTACCATGTATCAGCCATGATTGAGCTTGTTGCAATAAACTGTTACTTGATGAGCGCGACTGAGTTGCAAAAGGTGCAACAGACCTTGAGGATTTGGCTAAATCTGGAGCTGAATATTCTTGATGTAGATACTCTTGGTCTTGATATGGATAAGAAACTTGAGCTGCTTGTTCCCGAACAGAATTCGGCTCGCTCGATAATGTGGAATCAGATTGAATAGCGATGGTTTCAGGTTGAGAAGCGGTTGATATAACACCATCATCCACATTTGCCTTAACTGATGAAAGACTTGCATCAACTTCAGATGTATTGGCTAAAATATGCTCTACTAAGTGTGTTTGAGTCTTCGTCTTTTGGACATGCGTATGGGCAGCAGCACTTTGTAATTGCTGTAATTGATAGAGGCCTTGTTCCAAACGATGCAACCATCGCAGTAACATAAAAACCCACACACTTAAAGCAACAGCTGCCAATAAATACCAATCCACCAATATCGCTAAAAAAGCAATTAAAGCCGCAATATATAAAGGAGTTCTAGAGCTTTGGCGTTGTACTTGTGACTGTGCCCCTGCAACCTGTTCCAGTGAGTTCTGCACTCGTCCCACAAAAAACATCACGCTGATCACCGCAGCAACTGCACAGATATAACTCAGCATCGGCACATCGAGCCACCATGCGCCAATTGCAATTATGATTAATAGCATGAACCAAATGATTCGAATTTCATTCTGCCCTGTCTGCATTGCTCTCTGCCCTGTCTGCATTGCTCTTCATTTTATTGATATTGTCATGGCTCCGATCATACAACAGCCAGCACGAATCTGAATCAGTATTCATCAGCAATTCGGTAACTGCTCGTGGGCAGCACTTGACTTAAAATCAGTTTCTGCGACAACTGCAAAAATCACGTACAATAAACTGCTTATTTGCAGAAGGAATCAATCCATGCCACCATTTGTCTTGGTCGATGGCTCATATTTTCTATTTCGTGCCTTTCACGCACTACCACCATTAACCACGTCAACTGGTTTACATACCAATGCTATTCGTGGCGCGATCTCTGCGATTCAAAAGTTGATGCGTCGTACTCAGCCTACTCACATGGCGGTAATTTTTGATACGCCTGAGCCGACTTTCCGTCACGAACTATCGCCAATTTATAAAGGTGACCGCCCAAGTATGCCTGAGGAACTTTCTCAGCAAATTCCATACTTACATGCTTTAATTCGTGCTTTGGGTATTCCACTTTACATGCTACCAGGCGCAGAAGCCGATGATATTATTGGAACTTTAGCCAAACATGCCGAAGCCGAAGGACAGCAGGTACTGATTTCTACGGGCGATAAAGACATGGCGCAGTTGGTGACTGAAAAAGTTACCCTTGAAGACAGCTTCAAAGAAAAGCCAATGGATATTCAGGCTGTATTTGACAAGTTTGGCGTATGGCCGCATCAAATTATTGATTATCTGACCCTCATGGGTGATGCTTCCGATGGTATTATGGGCGTGCCCGGCATTGGCGCCAAAACTGCTGCAAAACTACTGACCGAATATGGCTCGATTGGTGGAATTTTAGAAAATGTCGACCATATTAAAGGCAAAGTCGGGCAAAATATTAAAGATAATGCCGATGGCATCGCGCTAGATCATCAACTCGCCAGCATTGTTTGTGATCTTGATCTGAACATTGGCTATGCCGATCTAAAACTGCAAGACCCAAATGTCGAAGCCTTACGCAATTTATATACCGAGCTAGAATTCCGTAATCAATTACAATCGCTCGATCATCCCAATAATCCCAACAACAGCAATTATCAACAAGCTGCACAAACAGTCGCCGCACCGACAGCCAATGAAATTGCAACTGAAGATCAATCCACGCAAAGCAGTGTCGATGATCAACTCGGTGCAGCAACATACCACACCATTTTAGATCAGGCACATTGGGACGCTTTGCTGCAACGCTTGCAAACCACACAGCGCTTCGCCTTTGATACCGAAACCACCAGTCTGGATTATCGCGTTGCAAAAATTGTTGGTTTCTCTGTCGCATTTGATGCCAAAGATGCCTATTACGTACCTTTGGCGCATGATTATGAGGGCGCACCACAGCAGCTCAACCGTGATCAAATCTTAGCGCAAATCAAACCTATTTTAGAAAATAATGCGGTGGAGAAAATTGGGCATCATTTAAAATATGATGCGCACGTGCTTGAAAATCACGGTATTCATTTACAAGGTTGGTATTTCGATACCATGTTGGCATCTTATGTACTCAATTCGGTCGCAACCCGTCACGGCATGGATGATGTGGCACGCTTATATTTAAGCCACCTGACCACATCTTATGAGCAAATTGCAGGCAAAGGCGTCAAGCAAAAAACCTTCAATCAAATTGAAATTGAAACGGCTGCACACTACGCTGCAGAAGATGCACATGTCACTTATCGTTTATATGAAGTGCTGTCTGAGAAGTTACAAAAATATCCTGAATTGGTTAATATTTTGCACAACATTGAAATGCCTGTGGCACGTGTGCTAACCAGTATGGAAGAAAACGGCATTCAACTTGATCTGAACTTTTTAGATCAATTGGGTGTCGATTTTTCCCAAACCATGCAAGATTTAGAAAACCAAATTGTAGAGTTGGCGGGTGAAAACTTTAATGTCAGCTCACCAAAACAAGTAGGTGAAATCCTATTTGATAAACTCGGACTCAAAGGCGGCAAGAAGACTGCAACAGGTCAATACAGTACCAGTGAAAGTGTCTTGGAAAAAATTGAGCATCCGATCAGTAGCTTAATTTTAGACTATCGCGGTTTATCTAAACTAAAAAGCACCTATACCGATGGTTTGCTGAAACAAGCCAACAACGATACGCATCGAGTGCATACCAGTTATCACCAAGCTTTGACTGCAACAGGGCGTTTATCTTCTACTGATCCAAACTTACAAAACATTCCAATTCGTACCGAAATTGGTCGTCAAATTCGTAAAGCCTTTGTCGCACCTGAAGGTCGCGTGTTGTTGGCAGCCGACTACTCGCAAATTGAATTGCGTTTAATGGCGCATTTTTCACAAGATGATGCCCTGCTCGATGCCTTTAACCACGGACAAGACGTACACCGCCGTACCGCCGCAGAAGTTTTGGGCATTGCCTTAGAAGATGTGACCTCAGATCAGCGTCGTCAGGCCAAAGCCGTGAACTTCGGTCTGCTCTACGGCATGTCTGAATTTGGCTTGATCCGTCAGCTTGGGTTTACCCGTGAAGAATCGCAAAACTACATCAAGCAATACTTCCAGCGTTATCCAGGCATTTATGAATATATGCAGCGCACTCGCCAAGTCGCGCTAGAACAAGGTTTTGTAGAAACTATTTTAGGTCGTCGCCTCTATACACCAGATATTTCGGCACGTAATATGATGGTACGCAAAGCGGCAGAAAGAGCAGCAATTAACGCGCCATTACAAGGCTCTGCAGCCGATATTATTAAAATGGCGATGATTGAAGTCGACAAAATGCTACCGCAAGCGCAAGCCAAAATGTTGCTGCAAGTACACGATGAATTGGTATTTGAAGTCGATGTAGATGCGGCAGATGAACTCGCGCCGAAGTTGGCAGAAGTCATGCAATCTGTGGTGGAAATTTCTGTACCATTGGTGGTGGAAGTCGGAAAAGGCAATAACTGGGATGAAGCGCACTAAAGTCGTTGCGCTCTCTTTTTTCAGCACCTTCCTTCGCCTAGAAGGAGGTCAGGATGCAGGTTATTTGTATTTCTGAAGACTCATTAAGGTCGTCAGCCCAAACTTAAACTACAAAAAAAGGACTCGATTTGAGTCCTTTTTAATGTTTTAGGATAATGCGACTTATAAGCCAGTCAGCAATACAATCGCTACCTGATTCATAATAATTTCAGCGATATATAAAGCCAAAAATGCAATAATTGGCGACAAATCAATCATGCCCATGTTCGGCAATAAACGACGAAATGGTGCTAATAACGGCTCTGCCAACTCTTGAATCACCTCAATATACGGGCCACGAGATTGAGTAAACATCACCACCCAACTCAAAATAATGGTGGCAAAAATCAAATAACGACAGAAACGGATTAAATCCTGAATCATGGTCACAAAAGTCAGAATCAGTAAGTGAATTGGACTATTCGGCATCGCACCATTGAGATACATAACACCAAAAATTTTGAGTAGATACAACACCACCAACAAAGCCAAGGCTGCAGAGTTAACTCGACCTTTGCCCACCGTTGGAAAAATACGTCCAAATACATCTACAATTTTGGTGGCTTTAATGGTTGAAAGCACCACAGGGTTATAAGGACTCACCGCTGCCAATTGCATTAAGAAACGGAAGAATACGAGCAAAATCGCTACGTTAATGATAATGCCAAAAATTAGCGCAGAATTTGCACCCATACTTAAACTTTCCTAAAATTTAAATTCGTTGTTTTTCAATAATTAAATACTATCACTCAACTCTTGCGCTAATTCTTGACTACGCGTTTTAGCAGCAGCCAACGCCGCCTGAATATTTTGTGAAATTTGTGCATGATCAAACACTTCAATCGCAGCTTGGGTCGTGCCATTTGGTGAAGTCACATTTTTGCGTAATTCTGCAGGTGTATTCGAGCTAGTAATTGCCATTTGCGCAGCACCCAAAGCAGTTTGCAAGGTCAATGCTGTCGCAACTTTTTCATCTAAACCTAAGTTCTTGCCTGCACGAATCATGCTTTCCATCAAATAGAAAAAATATGCTGGCCCTGAACCCGATACAGCAGTTACGGCATCAATTTGTGCTTCAGAGTTTACCCAAATGGTTAAACCTGTTGCCGCCAAAACCTGACTTGCTAATTCACGGTCTGTGCTATTGACCTGTTTGGTTGCATACAAACCATGCGCACCTGTTTGCACCAAAGCAGGTGTATTTGGCATTACACGCACCACACGTTCTGTACCCAATAACTCAGAAATCGTGGCAATTTCTGCGCCTGCAACAATCGAAATCAACAGTTTATCATCAAACTGACCGTACAATGGACGCAACACTTGTGCCAAAACCTGAGGCTTGACTGCAAATACGACAATATCTGCCTGTGCGATTGCAGCCAAATTATCCTCAGTGACATGCACATCTTTTTCTTTCAATAAATCACGTACTTGTTCTACAGGATCTGAAACTGTAATACGGGTAGGCGGCAAACCTCTGGCAATCAAACCACCAATCAAGGCTTGCGCCATGTTGCCACCGCCAATGAAACTAATATTACAATTCAATACTGCACTCATGATCCACGCTCTTCGTTGAGTTCTTTGTCGTTAAGAGACTAAATTCGGTTGCCATCCATCTGCGACACAATAGTCCGACTGTGCAAGCCAAAAGCCTTTGGGGCTAAAAACGCCTAGCATAACATTATCTAGGCTTAATATTTGAATTGTATGACGTGTCCACGGAAAAATTTGTGCTTCCTGAATAGCTTTTTTCAGTGGCCATGTACCCACCCGACCATACAAATGAATTTTTTCACCACCTAAACGTGGCCGTAAAGTTAGCCGACGATTCAATAAAGTTACAGATAAACCCACTTTAGCTTGTTGCAGTTGATAACTACCCGACCACACTTGAAAAGTCTGATCGGCCTGTAAACATAACGCTTGTTCTTCTGCCTCAAACTGTTCTGCAGCTAAATACTCTGCTTTTGGCAAACGAAATAATTGTTGCTGATAACGCAAATAATAATGGTCCTGAAAATGTAACGCCGCTTGCGCATCGGCTTTAGCCTGAATCACTTCTCGCTGCAAGCGTTCGACCATATCAAAACTTGGGCGATATTGTGCTTGCCCTTTCATCCATACCGATAAAAGCTGACGTTGCCGTGGCAAAGATAATTGTTGTAACTGAATTAAATTCAACTGCGAAGCTGAACCGCAAGCCGCTAAATCCTGCGCTAAAACTTCGTCCAAAATATGTTCGGCATCTTGCATCAAGTTTGCAGTTCTTGCCACAGCTTGCTGCATTTTAGGAAAACGCTGTTGAATGACAGGCCACAATATTTCTCTTGCCCAAGCTCGGTCATAATGCACATCCTGATTGCTTGGGTCTTGCACATAATCCAGCTTTAATTCAGCACTCCATTGGCAGATCTGCTCACGCGAGACTTCCAATAACGGACGCCAAATACTGAAATCATCACGTACATCGACAGCTTGCATGGCAGCAAGTCCTTGCACACCTGCGCCTGAAAATAAGCGCAGCAATACAGTTTCTGCCTGATCTTGTTGATGGTGCGCCAACACTAAAACTTCGTTGCTATCCAAGTGCTGCATATAGGCCTGATAACGCGCCTGACGTGCCTGATTTTCTAGATTGCCCTCAGTGACCCTGACCTTTTGCAGTACACACGGTACATTTAAATTCTGACAGGTGGCTTGCACCAACGCGCCCCACGCTGCGCTTGGACTTTGCAATTGGTGATCAATGTAAATCGCGCGTATTTTTTCAGGGCACAAAAATGCCAAAAGATGCAGTAGCAACATGGAATCCATGCCGCCACTACATCCAATTAAAAATTTTGTCTGTGCAGGAAAAGCCTGTAATTGACTTAAGACGCTAGACCTAAATTGTCGCTGCCAAACTTCATTAAACGTTGGTAACGTTCTTCGCATCGTTGTGTTGCATCCATCGCTTGCAATTCATTCAAAGCTTCTTTTAACACATTTTTCAGACTGTGCATGACGTGTTCAGGGTTTAAATGTGCACCCTCACCTTCATCAACCACGTATTCTACAATACCAATCTTTTGCAGTTTTTCTGCGGTCAATGCTAATGCTTCACTGGCTTGTTCGGCTTTTTCTGCAGTTTTCCAGAGAATAGACGCACAACCTTCTGGTGAAATAACAGAGTAAATACTGTGTGACAACATCACCACACGGTCTGCCACACCAATACCCAACGCACCGCCTGAACCACCTTCGCCCAATACTGTAGCAATTACAGGTACTTTTAAGTTCGACAGTTGTGCCAAGCTAGTCGCAATCGCTTCTGCCTGACCACGTTCTTCTGCACCTACACCCGGGTAGGCACCCATGGTATCAACAAAAGTGAAAACTGGCAGATTAAAACGCTCTGCCATATCCATAAGACGCTGCGCCTTACGGTAGCCTTCTGGGTTACACATCCCGAAGTTGTGTTGTAATTTTTCGCGGGTACTGCGACCACGATGTTGACCTATCACCATGACAGGCTGACCATCAAAGCGTGCCAATCCACCGATCATTGCACCATCATCACCAAATAAACGATCACCATGCAAGGTATCAAATTCAGTGAAAATTTCACCCACATAGTCTAGAAATTGCGGACGTTCAGGATGACGTGCAATTTGCACGGTTTTCCATGCTTTAGATTGAGCAGCTTTTTTCATAAGTCGACTGTTATCCCTAAATTAACCAAATCTTAATCGACAAATTGTTCCGACTGAATATTCAATTCAATGTCCCAATTCTTGAATTGCACTTGTTCATCGTGCAATTCAGCGACAAGCAATGGCCACTGTTTGGCATCACCCGACACGCTGAGCTGCCATTGTTGCGCATTGCGGATGCTTAATTCAATGGCAGGAAGCATCGCATCGCTACGACTTGCGTTGACCAAAACTGCAAGGCGAAGCAACAAACTTAAGTAAACAATTTTATTGCCACCCGCTTTCAGTGCTTCTGTTTTCGCGTCTTGGCGTAACTTTCGACGATGGTTGCCGACCAAATGCGAGAGATAGTTTTGGTCAATTTGTGAGAAACCGGGAATGTCCGAATGTTGCAATAAATATGCACCATGACGATGATAACTGCTGTGACTGATGGCTAAACCAATTTCATGCAGGTACGCAGCACGACGCAATAAGTCACTATCTTCATTATTTAATTTTAATGGTTCTGCCACACTATCAAACAAATGTTGCGCAGTTTTGACCACGCGTCCAGCCTGTTTCGGGTCTGAGTTATAACGCCCTATTAAGGCCTGTACACTGCGATCACGAATGTCTTCATGCTGGAAACGTCCTAGCAAGTCATACATTACGCCTTCACGCAAGGCACCATCGGAATACACCAATTTATCGATATCTAATACATCAAATACGGCATATAAAATGGCCAAACCTGCTGGCAAAACTGCTCGGCGGTCTTCTTTTAGACCATCAAATTCCATTTCTGATACGTGTTTAAACTTGAGCAAACGGTCTTTGAGTTTTTCTAAACCTTCACGAGTCAGATTTTCCTGCTCATTGCTCCAGCCCATATTTACCGTAATTTGACGACAGGCTTTAATGGTACCGCTAGAACCTACAACCGTATCCCAGCCTGCTTCTTTATAAGTGTTCGCAATCGAATACAGCTCTTTACGCGCTGCAACTACTGCTTTTTCAAAACTACTCTTGCTAATTTCACCATCGGCAAAATAGGCTTGGGTATAGGCCACACAACCCATTTGTAAAGATTCAGTATGAATTGGCTCAAACTCTTCGCCAATAATCAGTTCTGTCGAACCGCCGCCAATATCAATCACCAAACGACGCCCACTATTCGCCATCGTGTGCGATACACCTAAATAAATTAAACGGGCTTCTTCACGCCCTGCAATAATTTCAATAGGTTTAGGCAAAATTTCTGCGGCTTTTTGAATAAACTCATGTCCATTTTTGGCCTGACGCAATGCGTTGGTTGCCACAATACGCAAACGGTTTGACTGTACTGCAGTTAAACGCCCCACAAAACGCGCCAAACAAGCCAAACCTCGTTGTTGAGCTGCTTCGGTCAAATTCTTATTTTCATCTAAACCTGCAGCCAACTGTACTTTTTCTGACATTGATGCCACTTTTTTTACTTCACCATGATCCACCCGTGCAATCGCCAAGTGGAAACTATTCGACCCCATATCGATGGCTGCGAGTAACTCTTCATCAATTAAAAAATCAGACATTCTTCAAACAAACCTAGACAGAATTGTGCCTAGAGTAATTCACATAAACCCAATTTAAAAGCCATTTATCAGCACAATTTAATGACTATTTAAATTTTCTGCATATATGACAATTGTGTTACAGAATTAGCATTTTCGTTTAGCGTTATCGTCACGATCAATTAGACAAATTTATATTTTGAATGGAAAATCCACAGATTCCCCTACTTTGTTCAAGATGGCTATGTAATACTAATTAAAGCTATCTTATAAATTATTTGGAGCGTAATCCATGTCTGGCAACATCGTAAACACCACTGATGCAAACTTCGAAGCAGATGTTCTTCAATCGGATACTCCTGTATTGGTTGACTTTTGGGCTGGCTGGTGTGCGCCATGTAAAGCAATTGCACCTGTACTTGAAGTACTTGCAAACGAATACGAAGGCAAAGTTAAAATTGTAAAGGTTGATGTGACTTCTTGCGAACAAACTGCAGTGAACTATAACATCCGCAATATCCCAGCATTATTGATGTTCAAAAATGGTGAAGTGGTTGCACAGCAAGTTGGTGCAGCGCCTAAATCTAAATTGACTGCGTTTATTGAGGAAAATATCTAAGTCGATGGATACATCACCTATTTATAGATGAAAAAATACGCCACACGCTGGCGTATTTTTTTTGCTTACAAATTGACAAGTAGATGTTTCTCTCTTATATTGCTTGCTCAGGAAACGCAGGATCTTTCATCCTCTTTCTGAAAAGACACAACACAAAAATGCCGCTCGGCAACAGAAATTGTTTTTCACATTTTTCAATCAAACAATGAATCAGTGCTCTGAATCGTTATTGTGCAAATACAATTGCTTTCATTTTATTGTATGAATGCGGCTAAATGTTGCTCCCTCTCTAACCTGTACCTCAGAATTTTAATTCTATCAGAACCTCTATGAATTTAACCGAACTCAAGAAAAAACCGATTGGCGAACTCATCAAGATTGCCGAGTTTATGGGCCTTGAAGGAATGGCGCGTAACCGCAAGCAAGACATTATTTTTGCCATCTTAAAGCGCCATGCCATGAATGGTGAAGAGATTTTTGGTGATGGCGTTCTAGAAATTCTCTCTGATGGTTTTGGTTTCCTGCGCTCTGCTGCTGGTTCATATCTAGCTGGCCCAGATGACATTTATGTCAGCCCTTCACAAATTCGTCGCTTTAACCTACGAACAGGTGACACAATTACAGGGACCATTCGCCCACCTAAAGAAGGTGAACGTTATTTTGCTTTACTTAAAGTAAACCAAATTAACTACGACACCCCTGAAAATTCACGTAATAAAATTTTATTTGAAAACTTAACTCCACTTTTCCCAACAGAACAATTGGTAATGGAGCTGGGTAATGGAACAACTGAAGACTTAACTGCTCGTGTAGTAGATTTGGTTGCCCCAATTGGTAAAGGTCAGCGTTCAATTATTGTCGCTCCGCCTAAAGCGGGTAAAACCATGTTGCTGCAAAACATCGCCCAGTCGATTGTGCGTAACAATCCTGAATGTTTCCTGATTGTACTGCTGATTGACGAACGTCCTGAAGAAGTCACAGAAATGGAACGTACGGTTCGTGGTGAAGTTATCGCTTCAACCTTTGATGAATCACCTGCACGTCACGTTCAAGTCGCTGAAATGGTCATTGAAAAAGCCAAACGCTTGGTTGAACACAAAAAAGACGTCGTGATTTTACTGGATTCCATTACCCGTTTGGCTCGTGCGTATAACACCGTTGTACCATCTTCAGGCAAAGTTTTAACGGGTGGTGTTGATGCGCACGCTTTAGAACGTCCAAAACGCTTCTTTGGTGCTGCACGTAATATTGAAGAAGGTGGTTCACTGACCATTATTTCAACTGCACTGATTGAAACAGGCAGTAAAATGGATGAAGTGATTTACGAAGAGTTTAAAGGTACGGGCAACCAAGAGATTACCTTAGACCGTCGTATTGCAGAAAAACGTGTTTTCCCTGCCATGAACATCAAGAAATCAGGCACGCGTCGTGAAGAGCGCTTAATGAGCGAAGATAATTTACGTAAGGTTTGGATTTTACGTAAGTTGTTGCACACTCAAGATGAATTGGCCGCAATGGAATTCTTGCTTGATCGCATGAAAGAAACCAAAACCAATGATGATTTCTTTGATCAAATGAAACGTAAAGCAGCCAATTAAACTACTATAAATATCAGAACACCTAAAAAAGTCATCTTATAACGATGGCTTTTTTATTTGGTTGACAAAAGTTACATAAAGACACAATTGCACCTGTTATATGTAAACTTATTTTTAAGTAAATGATTATAAAAAAATATTTAGTAAAAACCTTTTAGTTTTTAGCCAGTTACTGTGCAACTATCCAATCTAAAATGCCAAATTAATTGTTATTTTCTGTTAAAAAAGCACGTATTTTTCGCGTTTTTTTGCTTTTTTTTCAATCAACCTAGTAGCAATTCAAAAAGCGCAGTGATAGCATATTCGCAGACCAGTTAGACTGCGCCTGCGTTGTTAGTGCCTAACAAAATTTAGGAATAATAAAAGCATACAACAGACTAACGTCGGTTTTTTTTAATCTCATATTTTAGAGAGTGATGCCATGTTATTCAAAAAAATCGCTATTGCTGCTGCAGTTGCTACTACTTTAGCTTTTGTTGGTTGTGCTAAAAAAACTGAAGAAGCTGCTGCTGACGCTAACCAAGCTGCAGCTGAAGCTGTTGTAGCTGCATCTGAAGCTGAAGCTGCTGCTGACGCTGCTGCTGTAGAAGTTGCTTCTGACGCTGAAGTTGCTGTAGACGCTGCTGCTGATGCAGCAGACACTGCTGCTGCTGCTGCAACTGACGCTGCTGATGCTGCTGTAGACGCTGCTGCTGCTGCTTCTGAAGCTGCTGCTCAATAATCTATACGATTATGCAGTACAAAAAGAGAGCCTCTGGCTCTCTTTTTTATTTCCCGTTTGAATTTATTCAAAATATTTGTTTATTGATCAAACAGTCTAAGTTCCTCTTTTCTGCACATTGTTTTCTACATCTTTAGCTTGCCACTCTAATTCGAATAACAATGCGTGTAGGTTTCATGCAATCCCCCTATTTACCCTAAACAAGGCTGTTAATTTTTATTTCTATATATTTAGACCTAGCAGTTATTTAGCCCCGCAAGCAACTCATGTGACTCGACTTTTTTTCAGCTGCGAAGCACATGATTTAACGTTCCATCTTTGACATTTCCTAAAGCAAACAAATATCTTGCAAGAACAAAACAACGCCCAATACTCATTTTATTTATGATGCATACGTCACTTTGAGTAGCAAAGACCATATAAGAAAGACATAAAAAAAGCAGATCAATCGATCTGCTCATTTCCCACACGCTGGCGGAATTTCTGCCCTGCGCGGAATGTGACTACACGGCGGGCTGAAATTGGAATTTCTTCGCCTGTTTTCGGGTTGCGTCCAGGTCGTTGACGTTTATCACGTAACTCGAAGTTCCCAAACCCTGAAAGTTTAACTTGCTCGCCAGAGATCAGTGCTTGGCTGATCTCATCAAAAAATAATTCGACCATTTGTTTCGCTTCACGGCGGTTTAAACTCGTGAGCTCACTTAAATGATCAGCCATTTCTGCTTTTGTTAATGCTGTCATGAAGCCCTCAATGTCGCTTGGTAAGTGTTTTCCAACACTTGCAGAATGTTATCCATACCAGATTTAATTTCAGCATCTTCAAGTGTACGTGTTGGGTGTTGCCATAACAAAGCAAAAGCCAAAGAGCGTTTGCCGTGTTCAACACCTTGACCAGTATACACATCGAATAACCAAGTTGAGTCTAACAGCGCTCCACCCGTTTTTTCAATAAGTTGCTGAATTTCACTTACATTTATCTTATCACTAATTAAAAGCGCAATATCACGTCTAACCGATGGAAAACGTGATAATTCTGTAAAATTATATACATAAGTTTGCAAAACTGCTGTTTGATCGAGTTCTGCCACCCAAGTCGTGCTTAAATCTAGCTCATCTTCTAAAGATGGATGCAAACGACCAAAGTAACCAATAGACTGACCATCTACTAAAATTTCAGCAGATTGCCCAGGATGCAACCAAGTGCGCTCTGAGCGAACATACTCGACTTGTACACGACCTGCAGCTAAAATTTCTTCAATATCACCTTTAAAATCAAAGAAATCCATAGACTGAGCCTTGGCATGCCAAGATTCTGCGTGTTTAGAACCCACTGCAATCAATGCCAAAGTTGGAATTTGTTTTAAATCATGAATGCTTGCTGCATGTTGATAATCAAAACGCAATCCCAACTCAAAGAAACGCACACGGTTTTGTTGACGATTCACGTTGTACTGCACACAAGGAATCAAGCTTGATAACAGTGTTGAGCGCATCACTGCCAAATCGCTCGAAATTGGATTTGCTAATGCCAACGGATTCACCGCAGGGTTTAACAGTTTTTCCAATTTTGCATCGGCAAAGCTAAAACTAATTGCTTCTTGATAGCCCAAAGTTACTGCAGTTTGACGTAATTGAGCAACTTCAAACTGATCTTGGTATTTTGCCAATCGCACATCTATCACAGGCAAACTGATTTGAATGTTGTCGTAACCGTGAATACGGGCAATTTCTTCAATTAAGTCTTGGTAAATTGCCATATCAAAACGATGCGATGGCGGTACAACGCTCCACTGACCTTCAGCTTGAACAGTCACTTCACAACCTAAACGGGTTAAAGCATCAGCAATAAATTCCGCATCGACATGATAGCCCAAGAGCTGATCGACTTGTGACTGATTTAACGGAATTGCTGCACGTGTTGGTAATTGTGCTGCTTGTTCTGCCACTGTAATTGGACCAAATTCGCCTCCAGCCAATTCTGCAATCAGTTGAGATGCACGGTTCATGGCCAATAATGGCAATTCAAAATCAACACCCCGCTCATAACGCTGTGAGGCATCGGTATGTAAGCCATAACGACGTGCGCGACCTGCAATATGCAACGGTGCAAAGAAAGCAGATTCAAGGAAAATTTCTGTGGTTTCATCACTGACTGCAGAAGATAAGCCGCCCATAATGCCAGCCATCGCCAAGACTTTTTCGTCATCGGCAATCACCATCACATCTTCTTGTAGCTCTACTTCTTGCTCGTTTAAAAGCACCAGTTTTTCTGCAGCATTCGCCATACGAACCTGAATAGCACCTTGCACTTTCGCACCATCAAACGCATGCATAGGCTGACCCAGTTCAATCAGCACATAGTTGGTAATATCCACCAAAATGCTGTGCTGACGAATCCCTGAGCGTGCTAATGCACGTTCCATCCATTCTGGTGTAGCCGCTTTGGTATTCACATTTTTAATTACACGACCTAAATAACGTGGGCAACCTTCGGTAAGGCTTTGCACGGTTTTTTCATCGCTAATGGTTGCTGCCACAGCCTGAATTTCAGGAGTGTTTACAGCCAATTGGTTAATTACCGCAATTTCACGGGCGATGCCACGAATACTGAAGCAGTCACCACGGTTTGGAGTAATGCTGATATCAATGACATGGTCATCTAAATCAAGATACTCACGTACATTCACGCCTACAGGTGCATCTGCAGGCAGTTCCAATAAACCATCAAGTTTATCTTCAAGGTCAATTTCTGACGCACCGCACAGCATCCCTTGCGATTCCACACCACGCAATTTGCCTTTTTTGATTTTAAAGTCGCCTGGCAATACCGCACCAATGGTTGCCACAGGTGCTTTCATACCTGCACGTACGTTTGGCGCACCGCACACAATCTGCAATGGCTCACCTGAACCAATGTTTACCGTAGTGACACGTAAACGATCAGCATCTGGATGCTGTTCAACCGTTAAGACTTCACCTACCACAACGCCTGTAAATGGCTTTGCTGCTGGTGACATATCATCGACTTCTAGCCCCAGCATCGTGAGTTGATTCGATAAGGTTTCACTATCAATGGCTGGGTTGACCCAAGTGCGTAACCAATTTTCGCTAATTTTCATACATTCATTTCCTGAATCTCCCCTAACCCCTCTTTAACAAAAAGGGGAATTCCCACACTTCTATTTATTTCGCGTAAGCCCCCTTTACAAGAGGGATTTAGAGGGATTTTAAAATCTAATAATAATCTCTTTTCTCCTCTCCTAATTGTAGGAAAGGTTGTTTAAAAAAGTTTTAAGCAAACTGGCGCAAGAAACGCACATCATTTTGGTAGAACATCCGCAAGTCATTGATGCCATAACGCAACATCGCAAAACGCTCTACCCCTAGACCAAAAGCAAAGCCTTTATATTTTTCTGGGTCGATGCCTGAAGCGCGTAACACGTTTGGATGCACCATGCCGCAGCCCAAAACTTCCAACCAGCGACCACGTTCATCCATAATATCCACTTCAGCACTTGGCTCTGTGAATGGGAAATAAGATGGGCGGAAACGTACTTTTAAGTCTTTTTCAAAGAATTCATTTAATAAGTTAATCAACAAACCTTTGAGTTCTGCAAAACTGGTATTTTCTGCGACGTATAAGCCTTCAATTTGATGGAACATTGGTGAGTGTGTTTGGTCTGAGTCGCAGCGATACACACGACCTGGACAAACAATACGAATAGGCGGCTGTTGATTTTCCATGGTGCGAATTTGTACGCCCGACGTGTGGGTACGCAATAAATGATTCACATCAAAATAGAAAGTATCGTGCATGGCACGCGCAGGGTGATGTCCTGGAATATTCAACGCTTCAAAGTTGTGATAGTCATCTTCAACTTCTGGGCCCGTTGCCACGGTAAAACCTGCTTTGGTAAAGAATTGGCAAATACGTTCCTGTACCTGCGTAACTGGGTGAATACTGCCGATGCTTTGACCACGACCTGGCAAAGTAATATCAACGGTTTCATTCGCCAGTTTTTGTGCCAAAGCCGCTTGTTGTAATTCAGTTTGACGCGCAGTTAATGCCGCATTGATTGCTTCACGCACAGCATGAATTTGTGCACCAAATTCTTTACGCTGTTCAGGGTCCATTTTACCCAGTGCTTTGGATTGTTCCGCAAGCTGGCTTTTTTTCCCCGTAAATTGCACTCGCACCTGGTCGAGTGTAGCAAGGTCCTCTGCTGCTGCAATTGCAGCGAGCGCTTCATTGGTCAGGGCTTCCAGTGACATAGTAACTCTCAAAAGCAACAATTTAGAAATAATTTAAAAACCCCGTATTCTAACAGTTTTTAGTCGCTTTGATGAAGCTTCGATGTAATGAAAATTAGATTAGCATCTTGAAATACAAAAAGTATAAGATAAAGCCAATCACCACGAGATCTCAACATTATGGCGCTCGATCAGATTTGGAAACAGCAACTTGCCCTTGTGACTTATGGCAATGAATATTTGGCTCAAGATTTAAGTTTTAATCATTGGCTCAAGCATCAAGTGTTTAACCAGCATCAAATTCAGTTTCGTGATTTATTGTCACAACATTTACTGGCACAACACTTTCAAATCTGGTTAGAGCATCTTAAACAACAAGGTGTGCGACGTTTAAGCCTACATCAGGCAAGTATTTTAAATGATGAAAAAAACCCCAATCCAAATGTAGAGTTATTGCCTTTTGCACACTTTATTGTGAGTCACGAGGCACAGCACAAATCTGCTTGGATTTTCGGAAAAGAGCTTGCAGAATGGTATACCGCAGAACAAGATTATATGGCGCCTGTTTCCCAACAGAGCGAGCTACGTCAAGAAGTCATGTGGCGTTATCAATTAAATCACAAACTTGCCAGACAGCTCGATACAGATTTTGCCTCTCCAAACTGGGATGAAATTGATCGCTTTATTCGCTCCGAGTTATTTTTAAATCCTTGTGCTACAGAGTTTGTTGAACCAGAGCAAAGCGCTAAACCTTATTTCGGTGTAGATCTTACTCAAAACGCAACTGAAAGCATGCACCCAACTTTGGCGTTAATTCCCGCGGACTACCCTGCTACGTATGCACATCAAATGCTGTATCGTTTAGATGCACTGGATCAATTCATCCAGAATAAAATCCAACATCCTTATCATGCCGATGGCACAGAACTCGAACCGAGTGAGCAACTCAATTTACGTCATTTTTCTCAGAAAGTTGAGGATTTACACGCCAAATTTATCACAAAGGTGGCAAACCATTATCAGACCGCGCAGCTTACTCCAGTACAAACGCATAATCCTTTTGAATCAACACCTAGTCAAGTACAAAACATCGCTTCACCACAAATACCAACACCTGCAGCTACGCATAAGGTGGGCACATCTGCCGTAATTAAACTGATTTTAATGACTGTGGTTATTTGTGCGGCTGCCTATTATTTTGGTTTATAAGCTTAGGGTCTGTTGACAATTCGTCTATGTTTGCGGCGATGCATATTTTTTAGCTGATATAAGGCATGGGACAGGAAATTTAGTCATTCTAAATGACTGGCACATAACGCAATAGCAGCAAAAAATATGCTCGCCCTGAAAGGCTGTGGCTAAAACTTTCTAAGATTGCGTTATGAAACTTGGCAATAGACCCACTATTCCCTGCGTTTGGTGCCTGATCTGCTCAGTTTTAGCCTACAGCGCAAGCCATTTATGAAATGGCAACAGCCCCCAAATTTCAGGCATAAAAAAAGACCGCAAATGCGGTCTTTGTTTTAAGTCACAAGACTTATGCAGGTAATGCATCTTTAGCTTTTGTAGCTAAAGCAGCAAATGCAACTGCGTCATGCATAGCGATGTCAGCAAGTACGCGACGGTCGATAATCACTTGAGCTTTTTTCAAGCCAGCGATCATACGGCTGTACGACAAACCATTTTGACGAGCGCCCGCATTGATACGCGCAATCCATAAAGCACGGAATTGACGTTTCTTTTGACGACGGTCACGGTAAGCGTATTGACCTGCTTTGATTACCGCTTGGAACGCTACGCGATATACGCGTGAACGAGCGCCATAGTAACCTTTAGCACGAGCAAGAATTTTTTTATGACGGCGATGAGCCTGTACACCACGTTTTACACGAGCCATTTATAATCTCCTTAGATGTATGGGCACATAGCACGAACAGCAGCAACGTCACTCACGTGAACCATTACACAGCCGCGCAATTGACGGATACGTTTAGCAGATTTTTTGGTCAAAATGTGGCGTTTGAACGCTTGTTTACGCTTGAAACCGTTAGCAGTCGCTTTGAAACGTTTAGCTGCACCACGGCGAGTTTTTAACTTAGCCATAACAACCTCTTTAAACACCTGTTCGGCACGTCTGCACCATTGCAAAAACGACCTGCAGGTAAGGGAGCGAGTATTCTAAAGCATCTTTGCTTAAAACAAAAGCATATTGGCTAAATAAAAAATGATCATCACCTCACTCGTTTGCCGTAATTCAACTCAGGAAAAATACTGGAATTGCGAACACCCACTTCAATTCAAAACAAAGCTAAAGCTCTGTCAAAAATTGTGCAGATCAACATCCTAAAAACTTGCAATAAGTTACGGATTACCCTTGCGATTATCCTCAATTCCATCAATACTTCGCCTCGGCCTATGTGAGATAAAAAGACCGTAACATGATCAAAACATCTTTATATATAACTCTATTGCTTGGACTCAGTGCGTCGCATCTTTATGCAAAACCACCGCAGCAGAAACCAACACCAAAAGCCACACTCGAAGTACAAAAAAGTGCTGCCTTGCCTGCTCATCTCACCACACGCTTAGCATGGCGCAAGTTTCCACAGCCCAAATATAAAAATGAAGATTTAAATCAACAAAACCGAGCTGCAATTGTGCGCATTTATGCAGATGAAACGGGCAAAATTAGTCAAGCCACTATTCAAGAAAGTACAGGGCTGAAAAATTTAGATGACGCCTTATTACAAGCGGTTCGCACTGCTGAAATTCAACCGACCTATGTAGAGGATACTGCCGTTCCGACTATCGGTTTTCAAAGCTTTAATTTAAGATTTCAGGATAACCAACACGAAAATTGCCAGTTTGATTTTCAATCTAAACAATGGTTAGCACAGCAACAACAGCAAAAAGTTCAATTTAAGTATCGTCATCAACCACAATTAAACTTAAGTGCTGAAGATTTAAAAAACCACTCACGCAAGTTAAAGTTTCAATTCAAAGTGAATAAGCATGGCGAAGTGAAACGTGTGAAATTGACACAAGGTTCGGGACAATACGCGCTTGATCAACAAGTTTTAGCTGCAGTGAAAGCTGCTCAAGTAGATGTACCCCGTCAATTTTGGCTGTATAAAAAGTCAAAACTAAAAGATGAAATTTATTTTGATTTAAACACGTGTGATGCTCAAGAACAGTCTTAAGTGTATGCAGATGAATAAGTGCAGTTGACTTAAACCCACGTATAAACAAAATAAATAAACAGATAACGCCCGATTTTGGCAAGACTTACCATCAACACAAAACGGGCAAAATGTTCTTTCATTAAACCTGCAATCAACGTAATTGGATCACCAATAATCGGCACCCAACTGAGTAATAAAGACCAAAACCCATATTTGGCGTAGGTGTGCTGCGCTTTTTCTAATTGTGTAGCCGAAACAGGAAACCACTTTTTATCTTTATAATGTTCGAGCTTGAGTCCCAAATACCAGTTCACACAAGAACCTAAAATATTACCTAGACTGGCAATACTAATCAGCCAAATGGGGGCATAACTGCCTTCATATAACAGCCCCAACAACACGGCTTCGGACTGTAAAGGCAATAAAGTGGCCGCACCAAATGCAGATAAAAATAAACCAAATAGCGTCCAAAGCATAGACTATTTTAAAGCCCTAAAGCCCGTTTGGTTTTACGATATTCCCAGTTCGCCCAAACAATACTGAGTAAAATAAGTGCCACACGTGCCCATGTATAACGCTGGGTAATAGGCTCAATCGCAGCACGTAAAACCTGCTGATCTGTGCTATTTAAAGCCGCGATCATATTCTGCACATGAAATGCTTCAACCACAAATAAGATCAAGCAAGACACAATGCCTAAAATAATGCTCCAATACACTTTGGCATTTTTTTCAACAATCTTGGTAAAGTTTAAAAAAAATTCTTGCATAACCCATCCAATAAAAAAACCACCTGAAAAAGTGAGGTATCAGGTGGCTGGCATCTTAGCATAAAAGTAGATTTATACTTGAATCGCGAGTGCTTTCTGCACCGCAGGGCGCGCAGTCAGACGTGTAATATAGTCTTGTACATAAGGATAATCTTCCAACGAAATATTTTGCCAGTCATGACGTAACGCCCACGGCAAAATAGCCATATCAGCAATTGAATACTCACCTGCCACGTATTTTTGCCCCATCAACTGCTTATTTAACACACCATACAAACGCTTGGATTCATTGATATAGCGTTCAATCGCATAAGGAATTTTCTCTGGTGCATAACGGCTAAAATGATGATTCTGTCCTAACATTGGACCAAAACCACCCATTTGCCACATGAGCCACTGCTCTACTTCCACACGTTCTTGCTCATCGTTAGGGTAGAACATGCCTGTTTTTCGCCCAAGATATTGCAAAATTGCACCCGACTCAAACACAGAGATTGGCTCACCACGTGGGCCGTTCTGATCGACAATTGCAGGGATTTTATTATTGGGCGAAATTTTTAAAAAATCTGGCTGAAATTGATCATCTTCTGAAATATTGATGGGGAAAATTTGATATTCCAAGCCCATTTCTTCTAATGCAATTGTAATTTTATGACCGTTGGGCGTACCCCAATAATATAAATCAATCATTTGTGCCTATGCTCCGTGCACCTTTATTTTGGTGTTTCAACAACATAATAGATCTGACCAAAAACAACAAGTATTGCGCCGAAAAATAAATTTTTATTATCTATTCAATTACTTGAAACTAAAAATAAAAAATTTTCGCGCTCTTCCTTGAATTTTTTTCACTCAAACACATATTTATTTTTGCATCAGGATGATATTTCATCTTTTGCCCTGTCGATGATGATCATGACAGATAAATTCTTGTTTTAAGACTTTGCTGACCTCAGGAGGTTCTAATAATGAGTAACATCAATCTTCATCCACTTTTCCGTCGCAGTATTGGTTTTGATCGATTGAATGATTTCATTGATTATGCCATGCAAAGCGATGCACCCAACTATCCGCCCTACAATATTGAAAAACATGGCGAAAACCATTACCGCATTGTAGTGGCAACTGCTGGTTTCGACCAGAACGAGCTGGATATTTCACTTGAAAACCGTTTACTGACCATTTCCGGCAAGCCTGAGGTTGTGCAAACCGAAGGTACTGAATATCTGCATAAAGGTATTGCCCGTCGCTCCTTTAAACTATCATTGCGTTTAGACGAGCACATTGAAGTACAACAAGCCGATTATGAAAATGGTCTGTTGGTGATTGATCTGCAACGTATCATTCCAGAAGAGAAGTTACCGCGACAAATCCCGATTGGCAAAAAGTTACTGCTAGAAAATCCGGAAAAGGTGACCGAAAAAATCGTGAATACGGAATAATGTGCTTATTCAAAGAAAGACTCCAACTGGAGTCTTTCTTTTTTTATACATAACAGTATAGTAGATTCAAAACATGCATAATAAAAACATAGATGAAAGTACAACCTTCAATAAAACAGTATCCGGTTGCTATCTTTAAACTTGCAGCCGTATTTTTTGTTCTCTTACCGCTCTTGGTAACTTCAGTTATTTTCTTTATCGGGCGGAGCAATAATAGGACTTATGTAGAAATCTGGACGCTATTCATTGAGCTGGAACTGACCATGCACTTATACAATCTAGGCTGTATTGCCATCGCAGTGGTCTTATGGAATTTACGTTTAATCATTACACCACAGAAAATTTATTATAGTGTTTGGAACATTCCCATTACTTTCGGCATTCAAAAACATGAAATTTATGATTGCCGGATTAATCATCAGTTTGATGCACCACTTACTTGGATGTTAAGGCAAGTAAAAACTTTCGATTCAACGAGTAATCTGGATGCATTTGACAGAAAAATGGGAACCATAGAGTTTGTTTTTATTCATCAACAACCCATCAATTGGCTGAGACATAAATTCAGCCTGATATATTTACTCAGTTTTTCCAAACAGCATCGTCATGCCATTGTTCAAATGCTTCAAGACCACTGGAAGTTAAAATTCCATCGAGACTCATAAAACCAGCATCAAAAAGCCCTGCGATTGCAGGGCTTTTTAGACTCAATGAGTGCTTACTTTTTCTTTTTAGGACCAAGCAGCATTCCCATTTGACGACCTTCCATTTTTGGTGCTTGTTCAACTACACCATATTCAACTACGTCAGCTTCAACTTTTTGTAATTGAGCCAAACCTAACTGTTGGTGAGCCATTTCACGACCACGGAAGCGTAAAGTGATTTTTACCTTGTTTCCTTCTTCAAGGAATTTGATAATTGCACGTAATTTTACGTTGTAATCGCCAACATCAGTCGCAGGGCGCAGCTTGATTTCTTTCACCTGTACTTGATGCTGTTTTTTCTTCGCTTCTTTCTGCTTTTGCTTTAGATCAAACAAATGCTTGTTAAAGTCCATGATTTTACATACGGGTGGTTCGGCATTTGCCACAATTTCCACCAAGTCAAGGTCGACGCTTTCTGCTGCGCGCAATGCATCAGCCAAGCTTACAATACCTTTTTGCTCACCATTTTCGTCTACAAGACGGACTTCTTTTGCACGAATTTCATCATTCAAAGCAGGACGGTTAGATTTTCCGCCCTGTTGATTACGGTCAGGCTGTTTAATCGCTGTTACTCCACAATATACCGGCCGCGTTCTGCGACGGCTGTTTTCACTAGGTCAATGAAAGCATCAATTGACATAGTACCCAAATTTGTTCCTGAGCGAGTACGGACGTTTACCGTTCCTTCTTCCACTTCACGGTCCCCAAGTACCAATAAGTATGGAATACGCTCTAATGTACGCTCACGAATCTTAAAGCCGATTTTCTCATTTCTCAAGTCAGAAATAGCACGAATACCGTTTTCTTTAAGTTTTGCGACGACCTGTTCACTTGCAGCAGCTTGTGAGTCGGTAATATTCATCACACAAGCTTGCACTGGCGCTAACCATGGTGGCATAAAGCCTGCATAGTGCTCAATAAGTATACCAATAAATCGTTCAAAGCTGCCAAGAATTGCACGGTGCAACATTACAGGCTGATCACGATCATTGTCTTCAGTGACATAAGATGCCTCTAAACGCTCAGGCAAGTTAAAGTCACACTGGATTGTACCACATTGCCACACACGACCTAAGCAGTCTTTCAGTGAGAATTCAATTTTCGGACCGTAGAACGCGCCTTCGCCTGGTTGCAACTCCCATTCCAAACCTGCAGCATCCAAAGCATCTGCCAAAGATTTTTCTGCCATATCCCAAAGTGCATCATCTCCCACACGTTTTTCAGGACGTGTAGACAGCTTCATTTGCACCTCTTCAAAACCGAAATCTTTATAAACATCTAAAGTCAGTTTGATGAAGTCTGCAACTTCTGGCCCAATTTGCTCTTTGGTACAGAAAATATGCGCATCATCTTGGGTAAAGCCACGCACGCGCATAATGCCGTGCAATGAACCCGATGGCTCGTTACGGTGACATGAACCAAATTCTGCCAGACGAATTGGCAAATCACGATACGACTTTAGCCCTTGGTTAAAGACTTGTACGTGACATGGACAGTTCATTGGTTTTACTGCATAGTTACGGTTTTCAGAATGGGTCGTGAACATATTGTCTGCGTAGTTGGCAGCATGTCCTGACTTTTCCCATAGCGTGAAATCGACCACTTGCGGGGTACGAATTTCTAGGTAACCGTGGTCTTGTTGTACTTTACGCATGTATTGTTCAAGTACTTGGTAAATCGTCCAGCCATTTGGATGCCAGAACACCATGCCTGGCGCTTCTTCCTGCATGTGGAACAAGTCCAAAGCTTTACCAATTTTACGGTGGTCACGTTTTTCTGCTTCTTCAATACGTTTGATATACGCCGCGAGCTGCTTTTTGTCTGCCCAAGCCGTACCATAAATACGTTGTAACTGTTCGTTTTTCGCATCACCGCGCCAGTAAGCGCCAGAAATTTTGGTGAGTTTGAACGACTTTAAGAATTTAGTGTTTGGAACGTGTGGACCACGGCACATATCCAAATAGTCTTGGTGATAGTACAAGCCCATCTGGGTTTCGTTTGGCATGTCTGCAATCAAACGTAATTTATATTCTTCGCCACGTGCTGTGAATTCTGCAATCACTTCATCACGCGGGGTCATTTTTTTTACAACATCATAATCTTGGTCGATGAGCTTTTTCATACGCTCTTCGATTGCGGCCAAGTCATCTAATGTAAATGGGCGTGGCATCCAGATGTCGTAGTAGAAACCTTCTTCAATGACAGGACCAATCACCATTTTCGCTTCAGGAAAAAGCTGTTTTACCGCATGCCCCACCAAGTGCGCACATGAGTGACGGATAATTTCTACACCTTCTTCATCTTTAGGCGTAATAATTTGTACGGTTGCATCTTCAGTAATTAAATCGCAAGCATCGACTAAACGATCATTCACACGTCCAGCAACTGTATTTTTGGCAAGACCTGGACCGATGCTTTGAGCAACTTCCATCACAGATACGGCTTGATCAAACTGTTTTTGATCGCCATTTGGCAAAGTGATAATAGGCATAGATAAAAATCCTTAAGGAGTGATGCCCCGTACCATGGAGCATATCACCGCGAGATTATGATTAAGGGAGACCCTCAAAAGATAAAAACGGTGTATAAATAAAAAAGCGCCTTAAATTTTACACGGCTTGCGTACAGGTTTAAACCATTGTGTCCTAAAAAAGCCAAAGAATCGGTATTTCAGCTGTTTTTATTCCCTTAATGTTGCCCAAGGCCTGTATTGTTGATGCAGATAGGCATACACCTCGGCAAAGTGTGGTAACACCGTCTCAATCTACTGCTGGCGTAAAAACACCTAATCCTCTATTTGAATGCGATACTATTTGGGTACTTGAACCAACTCTTAATTGCTGCTGCGTCCATATAAGGCGTGTGGATGACTATCCTCAAAATAAACATAATCTCCCATCCAATAGCCACCATAAAACGTTGCGTATTCAAATTTTGGCTTGCATGTTGCAATATTTCCAAACACGCTAGCGATTACACCACCAGTGGTAGCTACACCCGCGCAGGCAAATGCGCTGCAACATAATCCAAGTTATGCTGAAAACGTGCTATATCCACAATCAGTTGCGGTGTTCCTGTATCCTGATGCTGCAAACTTCGGGTGGTTTCTAAAAATAATCTCTGTGCATGTCACGCTCCCCATTTGATGCGCTTACTTTGGCGATTGCTTGAGTTGTTTATTGAATATCGCGCTGCACGCAAACTTGGAGTCGTTGAAATCTGAATGAAAATGGATTAACCCATTTTTGCTGTAGATTAAGCTGTTCAAGAAGTTGCATAAAAGTAAGCGTCCACTGAATAGACCTTATGAATTCATTCTATAAGCCTTAATTTAGTCCCTACTTAAAACAAGCAGGGACTAAATTTATGACTATAAATAACCAAACAAACATAACATCGTAAGCATCCGGCTAACACAGCCTTACCAAGCGATCCTATAAGCCTTAATTTAGTTCCCACCTAAAAACAAGTGGGGACTTAATCCATGAACATGGATATATATTCAGC
>NZ_BPPH01000022.1:0-35907 GCF_021602765.1 Acinetobacter sp. KAM396 | reverse complement strand
ATCGGACCATACGTTATAGTTGGCTGAGCAAGCATTTATTTGATACTTTGGATGAAGTACAAGATTATGCAACAAACTGGTTGTGGCATTACAACCATGAAAGACCACATCTAGCTAACAAAGGAAAGCCACCTCTAATGGCTGCTTAACCTCTACTTTTAACTTCGGTTATTTATGGGAGGATTACCCAATGATGTGCCTTTAGATTTTTATAATACTGAAACAAAAGATCAATTATTTCCTGAGAAGCAGTGTTCGATTATTAAAAAAGTTGAATTAATGCCAGATGAAGAGCGTATTTTTCAGCTAAAATACAAGTTATTTGAACCTGTAAAAGGAGTTTGGCAGTTAAATAATCAAGTCAAAATTACTATCCCATCTGAGCCAGAAGAAGAGTGTGGAGAATTGCAGCTACCATTGGAACTAATAGAAAATAAAAACTTTTCTTGATGAAAGTCGAACGGATGAGACATAAGTTTGAGCAGCTACGCTTGAAAGTAAAAAACCAGTGCAGTGGCACTGGTTTTGATTGTGATCTAAAAATTTAAAAGTTCTACGCGCTTAGGAGTTCTTTTTACGATCTAAGCTTGGGTCTTTGATTTCTACAAAAGCATTGTTGCGTGTTTCACGTAACCAGCTGTCTAGTTCAGTATCAAATTGACGTTCACCTAAAATTTGACGTGCCATACGTTCTTGGTATTCACGTGTCATATCTTGTTGACGGATATCGGTGACTTGCAATACATGCCAGCCAAACTGAGTTTGGAATGGTACGCTAATTTCGCCTTTGGCGGTGTTTTTCATTTGATTTTCAAATTCAGGTACCATCACCCCAGGGTTGACCCAACCTAAGCTGCCACCATCACGTGCAGAGCCTGCATCGTTAGAGAAAGTCGCTGCCAAGGTTGCAAAATCTTCACCTGCTTTTAAGCGGTTGTAAATGCTCTCAATCATGTGTTTAGCATTTTCAGGGCTAACCACTTCTGTCGGTTGAATGAGGATGTGGCGGGTTTGATATTGAGGTACTAATGCACGTTGTTCTGTGTTTTTGCGCTCTAAGAGCTTGACCACATGAATGCCATCACGTACTTCAATCAGTTCACTGGTTTGACCCACATCTAACGGTGTAATGCGTGCAGCAAGTTCTGCAGGAATATCTGTTAGGTTACGTAAACCCAAGTCTGCAGATTGTACGGTTACACCATTGCCTGTGTATTTTTTGCTAATGGTTTGAACGTCATTACTTTGTGCTAATTCAGCTTTTACTTTTTGCGCAACTTGTGCGGCATTTTCTGTTCCTGAAACACGCACATGCAAAATATGTACTTGATTGCCTAATGCTGCTTGACCTTGCGGGGTTTTCAGGAAATTATCAACATCTTGGTCGCTAATTTGAATACGTGACATTACGACTTGTTGACGTAAGCGATTGATTGCTAAATCTTCAGCAATACGGTTACGTAAAAATGCATAACTGCCTGGCGCAGATTGATCTAATTTTTGCTGAAAAGCTTCTAGGCTGTTTGCGCCATTTTGCTGTGCAACTTTTAAAACTGCTTCATTTAAAGATTTTTCATCGGCTTTAATATTATAGCGTTTGACTTGTTCTAATTGTGCTTGGCGTACAATCAGTTGCTCTAAAGCTTGTTGTTCTAAAATGTGTTGCGGTGGAACAGGGCGCTTTTGCATTTCCAGTTGTTGTTTGAGTTCAACCACGCTTTGCGCTAAATCACTTTTTAAAATGACACTATTGTCAACTACAGCCACAATTTGATCATTCGCAGCAAATGCAGGCAGCGCTGCTGCCATGCAAAGAGCTAAGGTTGATGCTTTTAAAAATCGTTTTAACTGTTCTGTCTTCATTAACGTTGTGTCCAAGATTGATTAATTTTATTAAAACCTAAAATACGGTTTTCAAGCAAAGATGCAAGTTTATTATTGAAACCGCCTAAACCTTTCAAATTTAACTCCGCCATAATGGCACGTTTTGGTTTTACACCGACATCGGTAACATCATCTAAATCGTTATAGTAAGAGCGACCATAGACTGAGATGCCCCAACAGCACGACTCATAGTTCACACCCAGCAAATATTCACGCGCAACGCTGTTGTCTAGGTCATATTGTGCATGACCTAAAATACGCCAGTTGTTGTGAATAGGCTGAATAAACGATGCCACGACTTGATCATAATGATCTTGACGGTTTGGAATAACACGACGGTTAATATAACCAAAACTATATAAGTAGCCTTGATCACCTGTGTAAAGCATATTGACACTGCGCTGTGCATTGTCACCATTTGACATCCATGCAGCATTCGCACCCATACTGAGGTTTTGGCTTAGCTGGCTAGTTAAGCTAACAATTGGCCCAGTACGGTTTTCAGTATTAAATTCGTCTTCGGTATTATCCAGCGTGACACGACGATCTTCAAAGTAAAAACTTTGACCAATTCCTGCTCTAAGGCGTTCTAAACCAATTTCATCAAACAGGCTATAGCTTAAACCCAAAGACAAAAAGTTGTTATCTTCTAAGCGGTCATGACCATAGAATCGGTTTGGACTGAACAACTGGTCATAATTAATAGAAGCTGTTGCAGAGTCAAAGTTCGGGTGATTGTTTTGATTGCGATACGGTGCATAGGCATAGAACGCACGCGGGGTGATGGTTTGCAAGTAGCGACCATCTTTTTCAAAGGTAATCCCTGTATCCAATGTAAATTGTGGTACAGTAACCGACTCACTTTCACTAGATGAGTTGTATTGATTCAACGCATTTCGAGTGTCTTTGTCATAGAAGGTGTTGATGTTACGTAACGATACTTCAGGAATTACAAATGACCACGGATTACGGTAGTTGTAACGCACTGCAACGTCATTATAAATACGCGTACCACTAGGTTCGCCTACTTCCAATGCGCCAATGTCTTTTTTGAAGTAAGCCGTGTCGTTATTAAATTCGACTTGGAAACCTTGAGGATTACCTGTTTTATAGTTCAATAAAAATTGTGGTAAACGTGCATAAGGACGTTTTTCATACTCAATAGATGGATCAAGGGTTTGGAAATCTTCAACTTTGAGCTGTGCTTTTAAACCTGGAATGCCTTTACGATAATTTAACTCCCAAGCACGACGTAAATTCAGGTCGGTTTTAGAGTTCGGGTTGTTATTTAAATCGGCAAAGTAGTCTTTGTCCGAGGCGTAGTTATATTCCAAATTGGTTGAAAATTGATCGTTGATTTGCCAACCATGTAAAAAATGTAGGTCTTTACGGTCTTGGTCATCATATTTAGCATCCGATGCCAAATAACCACCCCAAATTTTACCTGAGCCAAAATTTTCAGTTAAATATCGGAATTCACCTTCTAGCATCGCGCCACGATCGGCAATATAACGAGGGCTAACGGTAGCATCAAAATTCGGTGCAAGGTTTAAATACACAGGTACAGATAGCTCAACCCCACCATCATTGGTAAAGCCAAAACTAGGTGTCAAAATACCTGTGGTGCGGCGGTCATCAATTGGGAAATTGAAGTAGGGTACAGCTAAAACTGGTACATTTTTCACATACAATTTGGTGCCGCGTGTTTCACCGCGTCCCGTTTCCTGATTCAGCTTAATTTCATTGGCTTGAATTTTCCAAGTCGGGGCTTGTTCAGGCGGGCAAGTACTGTAAGTGGCATTATTCAGCACCATCGTATTGGTTGAGGTGCGTGCAATTTTTTCTGCCATGCCGTGTGCATGTTGTTCTTCTGCAATATAAAAACTGTTGTTTAAGTCACCTTGCTGGGTTTTTAGGTTGTAATTAATTTCATCACTTTGCGCCAGTAAACCCGCTTGCGCCATTTGTACCCGACCTTCGGCTTTGGCAAAGGTCTGAGTTTGATCAATGGTAATTTTATCGGCACGAATTTGACGACCTTCTTGGTCAATCACCACGTTGCCTTCTAAGACTGAATCGCCATTTGGATCATAGTGACCATAATCGGCAGTCACTGTAGAAGTTGCATTTGCAGCATCTACCGCAACAGTACCTGAGCTAATCGGCGTTAGCCATGCGCCTTCACAATAGGCAGAACTTTGGCTGTGACCAAATTGTTGTGCTTCAGGTGCGGCTTTATCAACATAATATTGCTCAAAGAACTGCTGCCCAGGATAAGCTTCTTGAATGGTGTGCTTAAGCTGCTGGTTATTGAGATTTGTGACAGATGAAGTCTGATCTGTGGTCTGCGCATAGCTGGAAACAGAGTGACCACATAACAGAGTTAAGACCGCAGTCGCTAAAGGATTAAATTTAAACTGATGCTTCATTTATCTCATCAACCAAGAGTGCTTAATCGCAATTAATTATTGTCGCATCATAGAGAAAAAGCGCAGAAGTAGCTACACTTAGCACTTTAAAAACTCAGCCTGTATTAGAATTTATTGCAAATGAATACACAACGCGAACAATTGATACAAACATGGTTAACATCTGTACTTGGTTCAGATCAATTTGAAACTCATTTTTTAGCAGGCGATGCAAGTTTTCGTCGTTACGCACGAATCAATTTGAATAATAAAACATTTATGCTCATGGATGCACCACCAGAAAAAGAAGATTGTGGTCCTTTTGTGACGATTGATGAATTTTTTGCTGCCCATGGCGTGCGCGTGCCAAAAATTGTATCCAAAGACCTGACACAAGGCTTTTTGTTACTCGAAGATTTTGGTGATGTCTTGTTATCCACCTTGCTGAATGATCAGACTGTAGATGACTACTATGCGCAGTGCTTTAAGCAGTTAATTCAATTACAAGGTATTGATGGTACGGCACATTTCCCTGAATATTCCTATGATAAACTCATTAGTGAAATGGAGTTACTCACCGATTGGTTATTGCCTGCCTTACAGATTCAGCCAAGCGCAGAAGAAAGTGCCTTAATTAAACGCACTTTTGCTATTTTAGCCAATGCTGCCGTGGCCCAGCCGCAAGTGATTGTGCATCGTGATTTTCATAGTCGAAACTTAATGAAAGTAGGCGATTACACAGAACTTGGTGTGATTGATTTTCAGGATGCGGTCATTGGCGCAGATACATACGACTTAATTTCGATTACCCGGGATGCTTATGTACAGTGGAATGCGGATCGTGTCTATCGTTGGTTTAAAATGTTTTATGACTTAATGCCAGAAACATCTAAACAGGAACGCGATTTTGAACAATTTAAAAAAGATGCCGACATGATGGCGATTCAGCGTCATATCAAAATTTTAGGTATTTTTGTGCGTTTATTTGAGCGTGATGGTAAATCGGGTTATCTCAAAGATTTACCGCGCGTGATGTGGTATTTACTTGAAGAAAGTAAGCCTTATCCAGAATTACAACCATTTATGCACTTTATTCACACGACAGTGATGCCAAAATTTACAGCAAAATATGGTCAGTATGAGGTGGTTGCCTAAATGAAAGCCATGATTCTTGCCGCAGGAATGGGCAATCGTATGCGTCCTTTGACGCTGCATACGCCTAAACCTTTATTGGAAGTCGGTGGAAAACCTTTAATTGTGTGGCACATCGAAAAATTAAAAAAAATTGGTGTGCAGGAAATTGTTATTAATACCGCATGGCTAGGTGAAAAACTCGCAGAAGCTTTGGGCGATGGTTCTCAGTTTGGTGTAAAAATTTTGTGGTCGCATGAAGGTGAAGGTTTGGAAACAGCAGGGGGTATCATCAAAGCCTTGCCATTATTAGGCAATGAACCTTTTATATTGGTGAATGGCGATGTTTGGACTACTATGGATTTTGAACCACTATTAAATATGCAACTTCAAAACGACTTGGCACATTTGGTTTTGGTGGAAAATCCAGTACAGCATCCGCAAGGTGATTTCACTTTGGCCGCAAACAAAGCCTATACTTTTGAGCAAGCACGCTCAGGTGAAAATCTGACTTATAGTGGCGTAGCGGTGATGCATCCGCAAATGTTCGTCGGTTTAGAATCTGGTAAGCGTCCGCTTGCACCATTGCTTAAACAAGCTATGCAGCAAGAAAAAATTTCAGCACATAAATTACAGGGTGTTTGGGTGGATGTTGGCACTCCTGAACGATTAAATGCGCTAGATCAACAAATTCAGCAGGGTGTGTACGCTTAAGTGCATATTCACTAAGCATTCGCCCCTATGACTGCAACTATAAATCGGTATACTTCCATTAACTTTTTCGAGATGTGAATTGTGATGCATTCGTTTTTTCAGGAACTCAAGCAAGGTAGTCAGGCTTTAGGTTTAGAGCTCAGTGATGAGGCTTTAAATTTATTACTCAAATACCAAGATGCTTTGGTGCTATGGAACAAAGCGTACAACCTCACTGCAATTCGTGACCCGAAAGAAATGCTAGTGAAGCATTTGCTAGACAGTCTGAGCATCCTCAAAGATTTGCCTGCAGGTCGTTTACTGGATATTGGTACTGGCGGTGGTATGCCGGGCATGATTATTGCCTTGTGTCAGCCTGAGCGCGATTGCGTGTTATTGGACTCGAATGGTAAAAAGATTCGTTTCTTAAAACAGTTTATTGCCGATTTAAAACTGAAAAACGTCGTGGCAGTTCAGACCCGTGTTGAAAATGAAGACAGCATCCGCGAGTTAGGTCAGTTTGATGTAATTACCAGTCGTGCTTTTGCATCTTTAACTGACTTTGTAGCCGCGTCAAAACCATTTATGCATGAGCAAAGTATTATTGCATCTATGAAAGGTTTGATTCCTGCCGATGAAGTAGAGGCATTGAAAGATGAATTCAGCTGTGAAATTATCGAGCTTAAAGTTCCGCGCTTAGACGAACAACGTCATTTACTTTTATTAAAACGTATTTAAATTTTTCAAAGGACTGGGGTGATCATGGCACAAATTATTGCGATTGCGAACCAAAAAGGTGGTGTCGGAAAAACCACAACCGCAGTAAATTTGGCAGCATCTTTGGCTGTTTTGAAAAAGCGCATTTTATTGGTCGATATGGACTCACAAGGCAATGCCACCATGGGTTCAGGCATTCAAAAAAATGATTTGCTGTATTCAGTGACCGATGTATTGTTGGGCGAAGTGCCGATTGAAACTGCAATTAGCAAGGCAGAAGTTGGTTATAAAGTTTTGGGTGCCAATCGTGATTTGGCTGGGGTTGAATTGGTGATTGCTGAGCAAGAGGGGCGTGAGTTTATTTTGCGCAATGCCTTGCAAGAAGTTGCCAAAGACTTTGATTATATTATTGTCGACTGTGCACCAAGTTTAAGCTTAATTACAGTAAACGCTTTAGCAGCAGTGCAAAGTGTAATCATTCCAATGCAGTGCGAATATTATGCACTTGAAGGTTTGGCTGACCTGACGCAAACCATTGACCGTATTCAACAAGCACTCAATCCTGATTTAGAAATTATTGGTGTATTACGCACCATGTATGATGCGCGCAATGCCTTAACCCGTGACGTGTCTGAAGAATTATCGCACTATTTTGGTAAAAAATTATACGATACCGTGATTCCGCGTAATGTACGCTTGGCAGAAGCACCTGCACACGGTTTACCCGTCATTTATTTTGAAAAAAGCTCGAAGGGTGCAGTTGCCTACCTGAATTTAGCAGCTGAAATGTTGAAAAAAAGCAAAGTGAAAAAAGGAAGTAAAGCATGACCACAAAAAAACGCGGATTAGCCAAAGGTCGTGGTTTGGATGCCTTATTGGGGTCAATCCAGAAAGAAAAATTACAACTTGAAGTGCAATCTTTAGATCATGGTCAGCTAAAACAAATTGATGTCAATTTATTAAAACGTGGTGAATATCAACCGCGTCGCTTTATTCAAGAGCAAGATTTACAGGAATTGGCGGCATCTATTGAAAAACATGGTGTAATGCAGCCAATTGTGATTCGTCCGATAGATGACGAACAACATCCTTATGAAATTATTGCAGGTGAGCGTCGCTGGCGTGCTGCACAGTTGGCAGGTTTAACTGAAATTCCTGCAATTGTGCGTGATTTGACCGATCAGGTCGCGATTGCTTTGGCATTAATTGAAAACATTCAGCGTCAAGACCTCAACCCAATTGATCAGGCAATGGCGTTACAACGCTTTCACGATGAGTTTGGCTTGAGTCATCAGGAAATTGCCGAAACAGTAGGTAAAGCACGTACCACGGTCAGTAATTTATTGCGTTTACTCACTTTGGCTGAGCCTGTTAAAGAGTTGATGCAGCAAGGCTTGCTAGATATGGGTCATGCACGTGCTATTTTAACTTTGAAAGCTAAAGATCAGCTCAAAGTCGCGCAGCATGTAATTGAAAAGAATTTATCGGTACGTCAAACCGAACAGTTGGTACGTGACTTTAATGCGCCAAAACAAGAAAAGCCGAAAACGGTTATTGCACCTGATATTCAACAACTCACGCAACGTCTTTCTGAGCGTTTTAGTGCAGATGTTAAAATTGATTATAACAAGCAAGGTAAGGGTAAATTGACCATCAGTTATCACTCTCTGGAAGAGCTGGATGGTATTTTAAATATTTGCCTGTCCGATTAATTTTAATTCGTATTTTATTGGGGAAAAGCGAATGTGGGAATTGGTAAAAGCAGGTGGCTGGCTGATGCTGCCGTTGGTATTGTGCTCGGTATTTACCGTTGCAATTACCATTGAGCGTTTTATGCGTTTAAAGAGAGCAGGTATTTTGCCCAATGCGTTGTTGCTCAACCGCGGGCAAAGTTTAGCGACTGTGTTGCAACAACTAAATCAAAGCGCCAACTTAAAAAACAGTACATTAGGCCGTATTTTTGAGGCGGGTGCGCGTAACAAACAACAATCAGAACACTATGCGCGTGCACAAATGGAAGCGACAGCTTCACAAGAAATTGGTTATTTAGAAAAAAATATCAACTTCTTGGGTACGCTCAGTGCAGTTGCGCCATTATTGGGTTTATTGGGTACAGTGCTTGGGATTATTGAATCATTTTTAGTGATTGATGTGGGTGCAAGTAATCCAACCTTAATGATTCCAGGGATTTCTAAAGCCTTAATTACCACTGCTGCAGGTATGTTAATTGCAATTCCAGCCTTATTTGCCTATCGTTATTTTCAGCGTTTGGTGCAAGAATATACTGCTGAGTTAGAGCAGCAAGCGACTTTGTTTCACGCAGGATTATTTCATCAGAGTCAACCTCATCAGCTTGATGCGGATGTGCAAGATGTGAAAAAAGTAAGCTAAGGTGAGTTTATGAAATTCAAACGCTCGCAAGTTGAAGATATTCATATTAACCTGACTCCAATGATTGACTGTTTACTGTTCATCTTGGTGTTTTTGTTGCTTTCGACCACATTTAACCAATTTAGCCGTATGAATTTAACTTTGCCAGATGCGCAAGGCGTACCACCAAAATCTTATGAACATAAAATTGAAGTCGTGGTAGATTCTTCAGGGCATTATTCTGTCAATGGTCAGGCACTTTCGACTAAGGAAGTGGCAGATTTAAGCACAGCAATTAAACAAATTTCTCAAGATCGACGTGATTTAATGTTTATTATTGCTGCAGATGCCAAAGCCACTCATCAAGATGTGATTCGAGTGATGGATGTCGCAGGACAACTTGGTTTCGTCAACATCAATATCAGTACGAAAGTCCCAACTCGAGGTTATTAGTGAAGAAGGATTTACAGGTCTATCGCCGTCTTCTGAGATATTTGCTCCCATTTTGGGGCTTGGCAATCTTGGTGATTATCGGTTTCGCCATTAATGCAGCCACAGAAGTATCTGTGGCAAAACTCTTGGAAAAAATTATTAATGCCATTCAGGAGCGTGACCAATCTTTCACCACACTATTTCCGCTATTAGTCATTGCACTGATGTTTTTCCGTGGTTTGGGAACTTTTATTGGCGGTTACTATACAGCAGTGATTTCACGTAATTTGGTATTCAATATCCGTCAGGAAGTCTTTGCTAAATTGCTGCGTTTACCTGCACAGTATTACTTAGATAATACCAGTGGGCACATTACTGCCAAAATTATGTATAACGTAGAGCAGTTGACCGCTGCATCTACAGAATCGCTGCGTACATTGGTACAACAGGGTTTGATTACACTCGGCTTGCTCGGCTATTTGCTGTATACTAACTGGCGTTTGACCCTCTGTATTTTGGTATTTGGCCCATTAATTGGCTTGCTGATTCGTAAAGCTGCGAAACGTATGCGTCGTTTATCTATTCAAGTACAAGACACCATGGGAGATGTAAACCACGTGGTGCAAGAAACGGTGAATGGTAATTTGGTCGTCAAAGGTTTTGGTGGTCAGACCTATGAACAAAGCCGATTTAAAGAAAACTCTTTAGAAAACCTGCGTCGTGGTTTAAAGATGGTGGCAGTGCAGCAATTGAACAGCCCAGTGGTGCAGTTCATTATGTCCATTGCTTTGGCAATTATTATCTGGATTGCCTTACGTCCAGAAATTCTACGTGATATTTCAGCTGGCGAGTTTGTGGCGTATATCACTGCAGCAGGCATGTTGAGTAAGCCAATTAAAGCTCTTACCGATATTAATGAAAAATTACAACGCGGCTTGGCAGCAGCACATTCAGTCTTTGAATTGCTCGATATGCCTGAAGAAGACAATCACGGGACGCTTACACCAGACTTAAAAGGCAATTTGCAATTTAAAAATGTGAATTTGGTGTATTCAGATGGACACCATGCCATTCATGATTTCAATCTAGATGTCAAAGCAGGCGAGACAGTGGCTTTGGTCGGTCGTTCAGGTGCGGGTAAAACCTCATTGGTCAATCTGTTGGTACGTTTTCAAGAAGTATCTTCGGGGCAAATTTTGTTTGATCAGCATGATATTCGTGATATTGAGCTGAATAGCTTGCGCTCCCAAATTGCTATGGTCAATCAGCAAGTGGTATTGTTTAACCGTACGGTACGTGAAAATATTGCCTATGGTCAGCTTGAAGGTGCGGGTGATGAAGCAGTGATTGCTGCAGCCAAAGCAGCTTATGCTCATGACTTTATTATGGCTTTACCGCAAGGCTACGATACACCACTCGGTGCGCAAGGTTTGAATTTGTCAGGCGGTCAACGCCAGCGTATTGCGATTGCCCGTGCTATTTTAAAAAATGCACCAATTTTAATTTTAGATGAAGCCACCAGTGCTTTAGACAATGAATCTGAATACTTTATTCAACGTGCATTTGATGCGGCCATGCAAGACCGTACCACCATTGTCATTGCACACCGTCTATCTACCATTGAAAATGCTGACCGTATTGTGGTGATGGATCAAGGGCGTATTTTAGAGCAAGGTACCCATCAGGAACTCATAGCGCAAAAAGGCGCGTACTTCCAGTTGCATCAACGTAACTTCGAGGAACATTAATCCATGTCTTTGGCACAATTTATTCAGGACGCTTGGCAGCAACAAGCCAAATGGCTGGTTGTGCTTAGACCCTTGTCTTTATTGTACCGTGGCGTGAGCTTACTCAATCAGAACTTATATCGTTCAGGGATTAAAACCGCTTATACCGCTCCCGTACCTGTGATGGTGATTGGTAATATTACTGTGGGGGGCAGTGGCAAAACTCCTTTGTTGATTCATTTGGTTAAATATCTACGAAGTTTAGATATTCGTGTCGGCGTGATTAGCCGTGGTTATGGCGGCAAAGGACCATTTCCAGTTTATGTCAGTATCGATGCGAATGTAGAGGTCGTGGGCGATGAACCGACTTTAATTGTGCAATCAACAGGCGTGCCGATGGCAGTGGGGCCAAATCGTCAAAAAAGTATTGAATTGCTGCTTTCACAGCATGAATTGGATTTAATTATCAGTGATGATGGTTTGCAGCATTTGGCTTTAAACCGTCAATTGGAATGGATTGTTTTAGATAATAATCGTGGTTTGGGCAATGAGAAAATATTACCTGAAGGTTATTTGCGTGAACCAAAATCTCGATTAGAGCATGCCACGGTGATTGAACATGCAACGCACCCGAGTTCTGAACTAAATATGCATTTGGCTGTTGCAGAGCCATATTTATTGCATCCCGCACAAGAATTAATTTTTGATCCGACCCAAAATTTTTATGCTGTCGTGGGCATTGGCTTTCCTGAACGGTTTTATAAAACGTTAGAATCGATGGGTGTGACCCAGTTTCAATGCCATGAGTTTCCAGATCACCATGACTATGAAATTACCGATTTGCAGTTTGACGACTTGCAACCGATCATTACCACAGAGAAAGATGCCGTCAAGTTATTGCCACTGTTAAAGCAATATCCAGATTTTCAGCGTGAAATTTGGGTTGTACCTGTAGATGCTGTATTGTCATCGGCCTGCTATGTCACCATACATCAACAATTGAAACACTTGGGTTTAAACCTGCCTGAAAGAACATGATAAGGAAAATTATGAAGCACATTGTTATCCCTGCACGTTATGCCAGTTCACGTCTGCCAGGCAAACCTTTACTGGAAATTCATGGTCGCGCCATGATTTTGCGTGTAGTCGATCAGGCAAAAAAAGTGGCAGGTTTTGATGATTTGTGTGTGGCCACCGATGATGCTCGTATTGCAGCATTGTGCCGTGCTGAAGGTGTAGATGTGGTGTTGACTTCGGCAGATCACCCCTCTGGCACAGACCGATTAAGCGAAGTGGCGCGTATTAAAGGTTGGGATAAACACGATATTATTGTCAATGTGCAGGGCGATGAACCACTTTTACCTGCACAATTGGTACAACAAGTGGCGCAGTTGCTCGAAGCTCAACCTGAATGTTCTATGTCTACGCTGTGTGAGCCGATTCAGCAACTAGATGAATTTACCCGCGATAGCATTGTTAAAGTGGTCATGTCTAAACACAATCAGGCTTTGTATTTCAGCCGTGCTACGATTCCTTATGACCGTGATGGTGCGAAAGAAGCGACACCACAATTGCATGAACATGCTTATCGTCATTTAGGGTTGTATGCTTACCGTGTGGAATTGCTGCAAGAATATGTGACTTGGGAAATGGGAACATTGGAAAAGCTAGAAAGCTTAGAGCAATTGCGTGTCTTAGAAAATGGACACCGTATTGCTATTGCTGTTGCAGAAGCCAATTTACCCCCAGGTGTAGACACCCAAGCAGACTTAGACCGTTTAAATGCAATGGATATTGCCCATTTTGAGTAAGTGAATCACCTACCATGCAACGTGATGTAATTGGACAAGTGTATCCATGGCAACAACAAGTTTGGGAAAATCTAACTGGTCGATTTCCCAAAATGGGGCATGGTTTATTGTTTTTTGGCAAAGAGGGGTGTGGTAAAGAAGCCTTTGCACAGCAATTTGTGGCTTGGATTTTATGCCAGCAGCGTGATGTGCAGTCACAGCCTTGTGGTGAATGTAGCAGTTGTCAGTGGTTAAAATCAGATACGCATCCGAATTATGTCTATATCAGCACCGATGAAGAGAATAAAAAGCAAAACGCGAAAATTAAGATCGAGAAGATCCGTGATTTATTACCTTTTGTCCAGCAAACGGTAGATGGGTGGCGGGTAGTTGTGATTGAACCTGCTGAGGCCTTAAATATTGCATCCTCCAATGCTTTGCTGAAAACCCTAGAAGAACCGGGTGATCGCATCGTGATTATTTTGCTGGCAGATCACTATCTTAAATTGCCTGCAACCATTCGCAGTCGTTTACAGCACTTTGCTTTAGACCGTATTGATGCAGAACAAGCTACAGCATATTTGCAGCAGCATTTGCCTGATTTAGATGTAAACAAGCAGCAATTATTGATGAATTTGTCCAATCAAATGCCGTTGCAGGCTCTTCAGTTAGCACAGGCAGAATGGTTAGAGCAGCGTAAAGATTTTCTGAAAGACTGGTATAAACTGGTGACGCAAAAAAATATGCCCATGGCAATTGCAACCAAGTGGAACAAGGCGCTGAGCTTTACTGATTTTAGCCAGATGTTTGAATACTTGTTGTGTGATTTAATTTGTGTCAAGCTAAACCAAAGCATTAAAAATTTGGATTTAAGCAACGCTTTGCAGCATTTGGCTGAACAATATGACTTGGAACGTCTGTTTGGTTTATATGCAGAATTACAGCAAGCCAAGCCAATGCTTGAGCAAAACGTGCAAAGTAATCTAGTGCTTGATCAGCTCTGTATTAAGTTAATGAATATTTAAGGGGAACATGATGCAACCACGTATGGGCGGTATTATTCAGGCCAATATTCCTGATGTCGAAACGCTATATTTAAGTTATATGCCATACGTTGTGGGTGGTGGCTTATTTGTACCCTCAAAACAACCTGTGAAAATGGGTGAAGAAATCTTCGTGCTTGCAACTTTGCCCGAACAATCACAAAAAATTCCACTCACAGGTAAAGTTATTTGGATTTCGCAAAAACAAAATGGCATTAAAATGCAAGGCTTTGGGATTCAACTGAGCGGTGAAAAAGGCGTTTATTACAAATCTGAAGCCGAAAGAATCCTTGCGGGGCTTAAGTCTGACAACCGTAACAGTTACACTATGTAGGTTGTTTCTTTTAGGAAAAAATCGTGTTTGTAGATACACATTGTCATTTAACGATGCTGGATTTAAGCCCTTATGATGGCGACTTAGATGCAGCAATTGCACAGGCACGCCTAGCGGGCGTGTCTAAAATCATGGGTATCTCTGTCGATTTAGACGATCATATTGCATTGTCAAAAATTGCAGCACGTCATGCCAATGTCGGTTATAGCGTGGGTGTACATCCTTGTGAAAACGCTGAAAATATGGAACGCGCCACTACCGAACAACTGATTGCTTTGGCACAAGCAGACAAGGTTTGGGCTTTGGGCGAAACAGGTCTGGACTATTTTCACTGTACCGATTTTGTCGCAGAGCAAAAAGCCTGTTTTGCACGACATATTCATGCGTCACAAGCCGTAAAAAAACCAGTGGTGGTTCATACCCGTGCGGCTAAGCATGATACAGTGGATATTATCCGTGCAGAAAAATCGACGCATGGCATATTACATTGCTTTACAGAAGACTGGGCAACCGCAAAAGCGGTGTTAGATTGCGGTTATTATGTGTCTTTTTCAGGCATTATTTCCTTCAAAAATGCACAAGATTTACGTGATGTGGCCAAGCAAGTGCCTTTAGATCGTGTCTTAATTGAAACTGATAGTCCATATTTGGCACCTGTGCCATATCGCGGTAAGACAAATGAGCCAAAATACGTTCCGTATGTAGCCAAAGCCTTGTGTGATGTATATGATAAGTCCTTAGAGGAAATTGCTTTCATAACAACACAAAACTTTGAAAACCTGCTCAAAGGACATTAATTTGTATTGTGGAGCAAAGCAAATACCGAATGTTGTGGTGGTATATTAAAAATTTCAATTGATTGAATCGTGTAAAGAGAGTTTATCGGGTGAAGATGGATCGTCAGGCTCAGTTTCGAGCAAGAGAAACGTTAATTTTCCAAGTGGCAGAGCAGTTGCTCTTGGAAAATGGTGAAGCAGGAATGACCCTTGATGCTTTGGCAGCAGAACTGGATTTGGCTAAAGGTACTCTATATAAACACTTTCAAAGTAAAGATGAACTTTATATGTTGCTTATTATTCGTAATGAGCGCATGTTGCTAGAAATGATTAAAGACGCTGAAAAACAGTTTTCTGAACATCTAGCATTTTTTATGCTGCATCACTTGCATCATCCTGAGCGTACCGTACTTTTTCACCAAATTGAAGAACGCCTTTCTACAACAGGTGTTGGCATTGGTTTGTTATTTAGTGAACTATACCAAGTCCGCAAAAGCCGATTACGCATCATTATTCGTATGACTGAACAATATTTAGAATCCATTCACAGCAAGATGGAAGTGCGTGATTATCTGGCTTCAATTTGGGCACTTACGCATGGTGCAGCGGCTATTTTAAACTCAAGTTTCTATCAGCGTTATTTGGGCTCACGGGATACTTTACGTGTGGCCTATATCGACCAAGCGTTGGCGATGCCCAAACAAGCACAATCTTTCGAGCAATTGAATTAATACGCTATGAACATACCACTGTCTTCGGTTCGCGGTTTTACGCTCATTGAATTGATGGTGGTGATTGTCATTATGGCGATTATGGCGTCGCTGGTTTTAATGAATATTGGTGGTGTTGATCAGCGTAAAGCTATGCAGGCGCGGGAAGTGTTTTTATTGGATTTGCGTAAGCTGAATCGTGAAGCCAATGATCAAGCGCATATTTTTGCACTCAATTTGCATCAAGCAACCGATGTTTCACCTGCGCGATATGATGTACTGGAATATCAGCCTTATGCTTCAGAACAACAATTAACCCTGCAAAATAATCAAAAATGGCAAAGCTATAGTGAGTTTAAAAGCAGAACTTTGCCCGACCAAGTTTCTATCCAAATTTTATCTTTAGAGCAAAGCTATCCAAATGCTAATAATAGTGAATTGCTGCAAGGTAATGCGCCTGCACTGATTTGGCTAGGTAATGGTGAAGCTAAGCCTGTTCGTATTCAGTTCTATTTAGAACAGCGTCCTGTGGGGGCGGAAATAGAGGTCGATCATTTAGGAAAAATCCATGAAAGCTAAAGGATTTACACTACTTGAAGTTATGGTGGCTTTGGCAATTTTCGCAACAGCAGCCATAGCAATGACCAAAGTGGCGATGCAATATACTCAATCCACCGCCAATGCCATTTTAAGAACCAAAGCGCAATTTGTGGCTTTGAATGAAGTGGCATTGATGGAAATGAATCGGCAATGGTTAAGTGGAACAGAGTCCAAGCAAGTAACTCAACAAGGTGAATCATGGCAGATTGACAAGTCCACACAGCCGACCATTAGCCCAAATGTGCAACGTGTTGATCTTCAAATCAGTTTGTACAATCAAGACACGGGACAAGTTGAAGCAGGCGTGACTTCTTTGGTGTTTTTTAATGCCCGTGAGCAGCAGTCATGAAGGCTAAGAAGGGCTTTACTTTGGTTGAATTATTGGTTGCCATTGCAATTTTTGCAGTGCTGTCTGCTTTAGGATGGAAAGTATTTGATTATCTCGCCAAAGTCAAAGACCGCAATGCGATGCATGAATCTAATTTAGAGCAGTTGCAAGAAAGCTATCAACAAATTTTACGTGACACGATGCAGGCTGTCCCATTAACAGCCAATGTCAAAGGGCAACAACAACCTGCTTTAGTTTTACAAAATGGACGTTTTAATTTTAGTAAAACAGGGGTGAGCGATCCTTTGCAGCAGGGTATTTCACCCTATGAGCGCGTAGAGTATCAATATCGTGCCGATGAAAAGAAATTGTATCGTTTAAAATATCGTAATTTGCATCAAACGGGCAATGATCAGCCTGAGTCGAGCGTGATGTTATATGAAGTCGAAGCTTTTGAGATTGTGGTATTGAATCCAAATGAATTAAGCAGTTGGCCGGAAAGCAGTGTTGATTCGCAGAAAATTGAACAATTAAGACTACTCCCAAAAGGAATAAAAATAAATTTAACCGTGCGTGACGTGCAATATGAATGGATATTTAGTTTATTGCAGACTGATTTTTTAAAGAAGAAAGACAATTAAAGGCACAATGGTAATGTATTCAAAATCGACTCAGCGCTTAGGCGGCATTATCAAGTCACAACAAGGCATCGCCTTGATTACGATATTGATGTTAGTTGCTTTAGCCACGATTTTGGCCGCGACCATAGCCAAACGGCAAATGTATACCAGTGAAAATACCGCGTATTTGATGCGTCAAAATCAAGCATTGTTATATGCCAAAAGTGCCGAAGTGTTTTTTGCAGAATTACTACAAGATGATGCTGAAAATGCAGGTCAAGTCGATCACTTACAAGAAAACTGGGCAAAACCAATGCCGCCATTTCCAGTAGAAGATGGTTATGTATCGGGTGTGCTGCAAGATGAGTCGGGGAAATTTAATTTAAATAGTTTGCTGACAACCGAAGACCAAGTAAATGAAAAAGCAAAAAAATATTTTGAAAAACTGTTGCAGCGTGTCGGGCTACCTGCGCAATTAAGTGAAGCCGTGATTGACTGGCAAGATGCAGATGATGAACCAAGTGGCGCAATGGGGGCAGAGTCGAGTTATTATCAAGGTTTAGCCATTCCTTATTTACCGCCGAATAGCTTATTTCACAGTGCGGAAGAATTAAAACAAGTCCGTGGTTTTGAAGGTGCGAAGTATCAGCAAATTGCACCTTATGTTAGTGCCTTGCCAAAACGAGATACCACTATCAATATCAATACCGCACCTGCTTTAGTTTTGGCGAGCTTAGATGAAAAACTGGATGTGGTTGTAGTGCAAAATCTACTTGATCGTCGTAATGCCAATTTGGAACACTTTAGCAATGTAAACGCTTTGTGGGAGCTAGATGGCTTTCAAGCTGTCGATAGCGCGATACGCAATGAATTTACAGGTTTATTGGGTGTACAATCACATTATTTTAATGCCAAAATTGAAGTGGTATTGGGCGAGCGTAAACGTCAATTTAGCAGTGATTTGGTGCGTAGTGAAAAATCTGTCAATGTTAGTGGGCGAAGTCTGACGCCATTTTAAGTATCATCATTAACCTTGTGCTGCTATTTAGATGTAAATGCATTGCATGTCTGTGCTGAAACTGATCATTACGATTTTTGTCTGGCAATCTGTGGGCTAAAATTGGCTTATTGTTCACGTTTTGCATTATACTTAAAAAGAATATCCCCCAAATATTTTGATGACGTTAAGACCCATGTTAATTCGAAAGTTATTTAAGTTTGAAAATGCGCATATTGTGCGTAATTGCACTTCAGACCGCTGTAAGCGCTCGATTCATGGTCATAGCTATAAAGTAGAATTGTTACTGAAAGCTTCAAAACTCGATCATGGACAAATGGTGTATGACTTTGGTTTGCTTAAAGGTGTAATCAAAGAATTATTTGATGCTTTTGATCATGCCATTTGTTTTTGGGAGCAGGACGATCCTGCATATATTCAAGCCTGCAAAACGTTCAGCGCACGTTGGGTTTCTTTACCAGTATCGCCATCGGCAGAGCAGTTTTCACGTATTTTCTTTTATTTGGCACAGCAAGTTTTGGCATCGACCATCACACAAAATGGGGAGGGTGATGTAGAGGTCTATTCTGTAATTGTGCATGAAACCGATACTGGCTATGCACAAAGCTTTTTGGAAGATATTGAAAATGCGCAGATGGGATTGCTGAGTCTGGATCAAATTCATTTCTCTGAGCAAGTACAGACAGAGTGGTCAGACCCACAAATGTATGAAAAATTAAAACAGGGGATGACATTCCAAAACCCGAATGTCGAGTTACAAGTTAAACTTTAAATCACATCATTAGACATCAACAAGGATTGATAGCGGTATGTCTTTTACTGAGCAGCAATATGCGAGCTTAAATAAAGTTCAGTTAGATGAGAGTTGGAAATACAATCTAGCTGAATTTTTATTGAGTCCACAAATGGATGCGCTACGCGGTTTTTTGTTGCAGGAAAAACAACAGAATAAGGTGATTTATCCACCAAGTTCACTGATATTTAATGCTTTAAATACCACGCCTTTAAATCAGGTGAAAGTCGTGATTATTGGGCAAGACCCTTATCATGGACCTAATCAGGCACATGGACTTAGTTTTTCTGTACAAAGAGGGGTTGCATTGCCACCATCTTTGCGTAATATTTTCCATGAGTTACATACAGATTTAGGTGTGCCTATTCCAAGACACGGTGATTTAACGCATTGGGCAGAGCAAGGGGTATTGCTGCTCAACAGCGTGTTAACGGTAGAAGCAGGACAACCAACCTCGCACCAAAAGCAGGGTTGGGAAGATTTTACAGATCATGTGATTGATGTGTTAAATCAACAACGTGAGCATATTGTGTTTATTTTGTGGGGCGCGTATGCACAACGTAAAGGACAACGTATAGATCCAAATAAACATCTGATTTTGAAGGCAGCGCATCCATCCCCATTGGCAGCAAACCGCGGTGGTTTTTTTGGATGTAAAGTATTTTCAAAATCAAATAATTATCTTAAACAAAATGGCATTGAGCCTATAGACTGGCAGCTGGACGCATGACACATTCTCCCATTTCTAAAGAATATCATCCGGATTTAATTGTCGAAGAAGCAAATAACGGTTGGCGCATTGTACGTTTGAATCGCCCAAAATCTTTGCATGCTTTAGATGAATCTATTGTTTCTGCATTATTGGCAGTATTTGAAGACTTTCATACCGATGATAGCGTAAAAGCAATTTGGCTAGATTCGACCACACCAAAAGCATTTTGTGCAGGCGGTGATGTGCGTAAATTACGTCAGCTTGTCATTAATGATGAGGTTGCAACTGCCAATAAATTCTTTGAGCAAGAATATGCGTTGGACTTGTTGCTACATAACTATGCCAAGCCTGTTTTAGTGTGGGGTGAAGGTTATGTCATGGGTGGTGGCTTAGGTCTATTTATGGCTGCACCATTCCGTTTGGTGACACCGTATTCACGTTTAGCTATGCCAGAAATTAACATTGGTTTATACCCAGATGTAGGGGCAACTCGTTTCTTGGCTGACCGTGGTGCGATTGGCTTGTTCACAGGTTTAACGGGTTCAATTATGACTGCTGCAGGTGCGTATGGTATTGGTTGGGCAACCCATATTTGTGATGCACAACGCGCTTCTGTATTAGAAAAAGTCATTAATATTGACTGGAATCATTACCCTGCAGGTGACTTCCGTGCCATTGATGATACCTTGAACAGCATGCACCGTCCTGTAGGGCCTGGGCCGCTACAGAATTCTTTGGATGTGATTCAAAGCGTGTGCCGTGGTGTGAGTTTTGAAAGTGATTATGAATCCATCATTGGTCTAAGCGATGCACGTAGCGATTGGTTACGTCAAGCCAGTGAAAACTTGCAAAAAGGTTCACCAACCACAGCAGCTTTAACGTGGTTACTATGGCAATGGGGTAAGAAGGTTCACGCTTGGAATGAAGTGTTTGAACTGGAAACGCAAATTTCAGACTGGAAAATTCGCCACGCAGATTTTGTCGAAGGTGTGCGCGCACGTTTGGTCGATAAAGACCTTGCACCAGCTTGGCAGCAAAATGGGCCAGTGCAGCTCAAAACCATTTTTGCAGACAATCCACCTGTGACGAGCATTGAAAGCTGGAATGAGTTATTGAAACAATACGAGATTATTTAATTCGTATTGATTTTTACTCATATTTAAATGTCAGAACAGAACTATAGTGATGAAGACTGGATGCAGCTTGCCTATGCGCAGGCTGCTTTGGCTGCAGCACAGGGGGAAATTCCTGTGGGGGCTGTCATCGTTAGTCAAAATCAAGTGATTGGCGCGGGTTATAACGCGCCTATTTCCTTACACGACGCAACCGCACATGCCGAAATTGTGGCAATCCGTGCAGCATGTGATCATATTCAAAATTATCGTTTACCTGAAGATGCCACGCTTTATGTCACACTGGAGCCTTGTACCATGTGTGTGGGTGCGCTCATTCATGCGCGAATCAAACGTGTGGTATTTGGAGCAACTGAACCCAAAGCCGGCTCATTGATCAGTGCTAGAAAGCTTTTAGAGTCAGGCTATTACAATCATATTTTTGAGTATCAATCAGGTTGTTTAGAGCTGCAATGTTCAGCCCAGTTGAGTGATTTTTTTAAGATGCGCCGTGCGCAAAAGAAACAACAAAAGCAGCAATAGTTGATAAATGACCTCCATGATCAAAACCAGTTCTGAGTTTTAGGCTTGATTTGCGTTAAACTAAATCAAACACAACATAGCATTCATCATCAGGGCAAACCATGCACGCTATTCAAATTAAAAAAGAATTTAATGCGCCAGTTGCGCAAGTATTTGAATTACTTTCTAAACATGCAACTTATAATATTGCATTTGCACCAATGCAAGTGGTGCGCATTAAAGACTCTGCTGACCCTGAACGTCCAGATGGTGTAGGTTCGGTGCGTCGTATGGGGATTGGGCCAATTAAACCTTTGCAAGAGCAAATTACCGTGCTTGAACCGAATCAGCGGATTGAATATAAAATCATTAAAAATCCATTGATCAAACATCATTTGGGTACCATTGAATTTCAGCAAGTGGCGGATCACAAAACCTTGGTCACGTATCGCATTGAGCTACAAGCGCGTGTTCCATTTGTGAGTAAAGCTATTCTTGCGCAATTGAAAACTGCAATTAAAATTGGTTTATCCAAACTCGCAAAATCTCTTTAATCATTTCGGAAACAGCATGACGGTTCAAATTATAACCATTGATGGCCCTAGCGGTTCAGGTAAAGGCACACTCGCGGCAAAATTGGCAGCACATTATCAGTTTCATTTGCTCGACTCTGGTGCGTTGTATCGTTTGTTGGGTTTGGCGTTACATAAGCAGAATTTGCTAGATCAACTTGATACTGAACTGAGTCAATGCGTTGCCATTGCAACACAGCTCAATATTCAATTTGTGACCCAGCCAGATGGCACACAAGTGTTGCTTGATGGTGAAGATGTCACGCAAACCATACGTACCGAACGTGTGGGGGAATATGCCTCAAAAGTTGCGGCAGTACCTGAATTGCGCACAGCATTACTTGCACGTCAGCATGCCTTTGCCCAAGCACCGGGCTTGGTTGCAGATGGACGCGATATGGCGACCAGTATTTTCCCAAATGCGCAGGCTAAAATTTATTTAACTGCTTCGGCAGAGTCACGTGCACAAAGACGTGTAAAACAGTTGCAGGGTATGGGGCTGGATGCTAAAATAAGCGACATTTTAGCGAATATACAGGCTCGCGACAAACGAGACATGGAGCGCACAGTTGCTCCGCTCAAGCCTGCAGAAGATGCTTACATCATTGATAGTTCTGAGTTGAACATTGATGAAGTATTTGCATTAATGACAGCTTATGTCGATCAGAAGCTTGGTATTAGCCGCGCTTAATAGGCGCGAACCCAATATATTCAGCGAACGCATAGCTTGATCAGTTTTATACGGACTATGTAGACGCTTAACTAAACCGGCCTTGTCTGATCCAAGACCGCTGACTTTATCAGGTATATCATGACCGAATCTTTTGCAGCCCTCTTTGAAGAAAGCGAATTAAACCTCAACGTTGAAAAGGGTGCTGTCATCCAAGGCGTTGTAGTAAGCATCGACTCTGACTGGGTAACAGTTGATACTGGCCTTAAATCAGAAGGCGTTGTAGACCGCGCTGAATTCTTAAACGAACAACGCGAACTTGAAGTTCAAGTTGGTGACACCGTTGATGTTGTTGTTGAAGCACTTGACAACGGTATGGGCCAAACTGTTTTATCACGTGAAAAAGCGAAACGTGCTGAAACTTGGACTAAACTTGAAAAAATCTTTGAAGACGGCGAAATCGTTACTGGTGTTATCTCTGGTAAAGTTAAAGGCGGTTTCACTGTAGACATCGGTCCAGTTCGTGCGTTCTTACCAGGTTCTTTGGTAGACACTCGTCCTATCCGTGACACAACTCACCTTGAAGGTAAAGAGTTAGAGTTCAAAGTTATCAAACTTGATGCTAAACGTAACAACGTTGTTGTATCTCGTCGTGCAGTTATGGAAGCTGAATCTTCAGCTGACCGTGAAGCGCTTCTTGCTCAGCTTGAAGAAGGTCAAACTGTTACTGGTACGATTAAGAACCTTACTGACTACGGTGCATTCGTTGACCTTGGCGGTATCGACGGTCTTCTTCACATCACTGACATGGCTTGGAAACGTATCAAGCATCCATCAGAAGTGGTTGAAGTGGGTCAAGAAGTTACTGTTAAAGTACTTAAATTTGACAAAGAGCGTAACCGCGTATCTTTAGGTCTTAAGCAATTAGGCGAAGATCCATGGTTAGCGATCATGAGCCGTTATCCTAAAGGTTCTATCGTTAAAGCTCGCGTAACAAACTTAACTGACTACGGCTGTTTCGCAGAAATCGCTGAAGGCGTTGAAGGTTTAGTACACGTTTCAGAAATGGACCACACTAACAAAAACATCCACCCATCTAAAGTTGTTCAGATTGGTGACGAAGTTGACGTTATGGTTCTTGAAGTGGACGAAGAGCGTCGTCGTATTTCTCTTGGTATCAAACAAACTCGTGCTAACCCATGGGAAGAGTTTGCTAAGAACCACGACAAAGGTGAAAAAGTTTCAGGTACAATCAAGTCAATCACTGACTTCGGTATCTTCATCGGTTTACCAGGCGGTATCGATGGCCTAGTTCACTTGTCTGACATTTCTTGGAACGAGCAAGGCGAAGAAGCTATTCGTCGTTACAAGAAAGGTGACACTGTTGAAGCGGTTATCCTTTCTGTAGACGCTGAAGGCAACCGTATCAGCCTTGGTATCAAGCAATTGAACAGCGATCCATTCAACGATTTCTTAGCTGCTAACGAACGTGGTGCTTTGGTTAAAGGTACTGTAACTGCTGTTGATGCTCGTGGCGCAACTGTTAAGTTAGCTGACGAAGTTGAAGCAACACTTAAAGCATCTGAAATCAACCGTGATCGCGTTGAAGATGCAACTAAGTTCTTGGAAGTTGGTCAAGAAGTTGAAGCGAAAATCATCAACGTAGACCGTAAATCTCGCTCTATCAACTTGTCTATCAAAGCGAAAGACGAAGCTGAAGAGAAAGAAGCTGTTGCTAACTTGAAAACTGCAGCTAGCGGTCAAGACAATGGTCCTAAGACAATTGGTGACTTGATCAAGGCTCAAATGGGCAACTAAGTTACGGGTAAACTGTATTGTTAATGTAAATTAACACATACTTTTTACACAAATACTGTAAACGGTAGCGTAGTATTCAATTATTACGCTACCGTTTTGTATTTAAACAGGTTATTATCAGTTTAGGTAAAAGTAGCTTGATAATTAAAGAGGTCGCAGATGACTACTGAAGCACTTAATAAGTCTGACTTGATAGAACGAATTGCTTTGAAAAATCCACATTTGGCTGAGCCATTGGTGGAAGAAGCTGTTAAGATCATGATTGATCAAATGATTGCATCACTATCGGCAGATAACCGAATTGAAATTCGTGGATTCGGTAGTTTCGCATTGCATCACCGTGAACCACGTGTAGGTCGTAACCCAAAAACAGGTAAGTCTGTAGAGGTTGCAGCTAAAGCTGTACCGCACTTTAAACCAGGTAAAGCACTACGTGATGCAGTAAACGAGTCTGTAAATAAATAAAATTCCTAGGGGTGTTTATGCGTTACGTCCTCGTCGCTATTTTAGTTATTCTATTTGGATATTCTCTGGCATTGGTTTTGCAAAACGGCACTGAACTTTCAGTAGACCTGTTATTTACTCAAATACCCGCAATGCGTTTGGGTTTATTGCTTCTGATTACATTGGCGCTCGGTTTGGTGCTAGGGTTATTGTTGGGCGTGCAAGTGTTCCGTGTATTCCAAAATAGCTGGGAAATTAAGCGACTACGTAAAGATATTGAATATCTGCGTAAAGAGCAAATTCATGCAGCTCAACTTGCTGCTGCTGAAGCTGCTGCTCATACTCGTCATGAAAAAACGGTATTAGATGTGCATACTGAGGATCGTTCTTCTAATGCACTTTAAATTACTCTGTTAAGCGAATTGATCATCAACACCTCAAGGTTCTCTTTGGGGTGTTTTTTTATGTGTATCTTTGAGCATATTGTTGCGATGAGCGATAAGCTTTCTTTTTGACTATCTGCTTGTCACGAATCACTTTATAATAACGACTATTTGTCAAATCCATAGGTAATTCTCTTGAGTATCATTGTTGCCCTCGATGCTAAAAGCCAATATGACGCCTTAACCATTGCAGAACAATTAGACCCTGCATTATGTCGAGTAAAAGTTGGTAAAGAGTTATTTACCCATGAAGGTCCAACCGTCGTGAAAGCCTTACATGACAAAGGTTTTGAAGTTTTTCTGGATTTGAAGTTTCACGATATTCCAAACACAACTGCTCAGGCAGTATGTGCGGCAGCAGACTTAGGCGTTTGGATGGTCAACGTGCATGCTTCAGGTGGTCGAAAAATGATGGAAACCTGTGTGGAGCGTTTAAAAGCAGGAAATTATCATACCCTATTGATTGCAGTGACTGTACTCACTTCTATGGGACATGAGGATTTAAAAGATTTAGGTTTAGATATTGAGCCATTTGAACAAGTTCAGCGTTTAGCCAAACTCACTCAAGAAAGTGGTTTAGACGGTGTGGTGTGTTCTGCACAAGAAGCCAAAATGCTACGTGAAACTTTAGGACAAGATTTCGCCTTAGTGACCCCTGGGATTCGTCCTGAAGGTTCTAATGCCGATGATCAAAAACGTATTGTGACTCCAAAACAAGCTATGCTAGATGGTTCTACGCATTTGGTCATTGGTCGGCCAATTACAAAATCTGAAAATCCGCGTCAGACTTTGAAAGATATTTTAGTGACGCTTTAAATTTAACATCTGTAACTCTTTTCAAAGGGAGATAAATCCTCTCAATCTCTCTGCCAGAGGGAGAGAGGACAGTTAGTGTAAATCTTCTCACTAACTTTCTCTCAGAGTGTAACAGAACAATTGTTGATTCTTGTTAAATCACTGCCAACACACTTACAGCAATGGGTGCAAGGATTGACAATACAAATCCACTAACCATGGCATGCGGAATATAATCCTTGCCACAGGCTTGTTTGACCATGGGCAAAGTAACATCCATGGCAGTTGCGCCTGCAGCAGAAATTGCAGCACGCGGATAACGCCATCCCAAGATATACATCAGCAATATCGCAAAAATCTCTCTGAATAAATCATTCATTAAGGCAATACTACCCAGTTCGGCATTGCGTAGTTCAGACACGACAATCCCGCTCATGGAATAAAATCCATAACCTTGTGAGAGCATAAGCAGGTCTTGTAGAGTGATGGGGAGCCAAAGTGCGCAAAGTAGTACCCCAGCAACTGAACCGAAAATACAGCCTACGGGCACCATCAAAATTTTCCAATTCAGCCAAGAACGATCTAGAGGCGAATACGCGAGATCGAGTCCAATCATCCACATAAACAGCAACAGTAAATACCAAGTGTTGATCTGAACTTGGAAATCCATAGCACTAAAAAGTAGATGCAACACGTAGCCTGCCAATAGTGCAAAAAAGGCATAGCTGATATTGATGCAAGATTGAATCAACAATTGTAATGAAACTTTACCTTGTGTTGCTTGTAGCCCCAAACCTTTGTAAAGCAAATAGCAACACAGAAATGCACCGATTGAAGTAGCAAAAGCAATCTGTAAAGCTGTCATGAGAATATAGGATGGCTGCTGTAGTGAACCGAGCGTTTGTGAAAATTCCATCGCAATTGCAATCAGCAGGATATAGCTAAAATATGGAAGCAGTTGAAACGCAATTTTTTTAATTATTCGTGGAAGGCGTTTTGCCAGTAAAAAGCCAAGGCATAAACAGCAGAGTAATTGGAAAATCAGCCAAAGAGATTGCATGAGATCAACAGGTAGGAGGAGGATAAAAACCTGTTGATTATGCCAGTTTGCTTTTAAAAGCGGAAATTTATACCGCTTTGCTGATTAATCTAAAATCACTAGGATGCAGCGACTTGGTTTTTAGCCAATATTTCCAAGTATAGGTTGGCCAAAGGGCAAAGTTTTTTCCACCCTCTTGTTGATACCAACTTACACAGCCAGATTGCCAAACCGTGTTATTTAGCATGTCTTGCACATCGTGGTTAAATTGATCTTGTACTTGATCTTTTACTACAATTGCATTGCTCTGTGATTGTGCCACCAAATCCATCATTTGCAGAATGTAATCGACTTGCGATTCGATCATAAAAATAACCGAGTTATGCGCCAAAACTGTATTTGGCCCAAGCAACTGAAACAGGTTCGGAAAACCTTTGTGGCTAATGCCGTAATAGCTTTCTGCGCCATCTTTCCATGCCTGTTTTAATTCAACGCCATGTTCACCAATGCAGCTAAATGGCTGTAGATAGATACGCGGATCGGTAATAAAGCCTGTGCCATAAATCAGACAATCAATTTTTCGCATTTTACCATCTTTGGTGATGATGCTGTCTGCAGTCAATTCCTGTATTGCATCAGTCACTAATTCGACGTTGTCACGGTTAAAAGTTGGGAAGTATTTATTGGACACTAAAATACGTTTACATCCCATAATGTAGTCAGGCGTGAGTTTTTGTGCCAATTGTTTGTCTTTGACCTGAAAACGAATAAAGGCTTCTGCCAGTTTTTGGGTATATTTCATCACGTTAGGTTGCATGATTGGAATTGCACGTGATTCATTCGACCAATACAAACGCGCACGATGCAACTTTCTAAACCAGTCAGCTTGTTTAAACAGTTTTTTCTCAATATTCAGATATTTGCGTTCATCTCGTGGAATGACCCATGCAGCTGTACGTTGCATGACATATAACTGTTTAACTTGAGGTGCAATTTCAGGAATGTATTGAATCGCGCTGCCGCCTGTGCCAATAGATGCCACAACTTTGCTATTTAAGTTGTATTGATGATCCCATTGAGACGAGTGAAAAACCTTGCCCTGAAACTTTTCAATCCCTTGAATGTGCGGGATTTGCGGTACATGCAGTGGACCAGAAGCAAAGACTAAATATTGACAACTCAATTGTCTGCCATCTTTTAAAGCAACATGCCACGCACAGTCTTTTTCGTGGTATTCGGTATGCACCACTTCACTGTTAAATTGGCAATATTCACGAAGATTAAACTGTTGCACCACATCTTGAATATACTGAAAAATTTCTGGCGCTTCGGCATAACGTTTTGACCAGTCAGTTTTGGGGGCAAATGACAATGAATACAGATGCGATTGCACATCACAAGCCGCGCCAGGGTATTGATTTTCACGCCAAGTACCACCCACTTCATTAGACTTTTCTAAAATCACAAAGTTATGAATGTTGCGTTGTAGCAAACGAATCGCCATGGCCAATCCACCAAAGCCTGCACCAATAATTGCGACTTGATAATGTGCTGCTGCATCCTGCATGAAGGTATCCTTATATTTATTTTGTTTGATTTAGGTCTATTTAACTTAGGTTTGTCAATGTCAGGATAGAATAAGCCAGCATGCGCGAACATGATCGTGCTGACATAAAAATTGATATTTTCGGCAATTTCTATCTGTGGACGAATCGGGTAAAAAGGATATTTCGTTTCACACTGTTCATTTTATGAAAAGATCCATACTTGGCTTGATGTATTTAATACAAGGCATGCGTAAAGCAGGCGTTGATGTCGATGCAAAATTGCAAAGTATCGGCTTGTGTGCAGATGCGCTGGACACCAGTTCGGTGATTCATCCAAGTCTGGAATGGGATATTTTAAACGTTATTGGTGCAGATGTTGAACCTGAAATGGGGCTGTTTATTGGACAGCATTATGCTTTGGCAGGTTATGGTCCTTTATTGATGTTATTGGTAACTAGTCCAGATATTGCCACTGCACTACAAAAAGGGATTCAATATCAGGGATTGACGCATTTAAGCGGGAAACTGAGTTTGCAACATAGCACGCGACATATTGCCTTGTGTTATCAACCCAATGATTTACATAGTAGTTTAGGTGTATTGCGTGCGCAGTGTGAAATTTCAGGCACCTTCAAATTTATTCAAGACCTATATAAAATGATGGGGATGAGTGCGCCACGTATTCGCATAGAATTGCCATTTGCACAGCCGCAGCAAAGTGAAGTTTTGCAAACTTTTTATGATTATTACGGTCAAGATATTGTTTTTAATCAACCCCAAGCAGCGTTTTGGTTTGATGATGCAGTTCTCACAGCACGTATTCCATCTGCCGATGCAGTCACTTTTAGTAGTTATGAAGCCAAATGCGTGATTGAGTTAGAGCGACTTAAACTCGAAGATGATGCGCCTTCGGTGGTACAGCGCGTAAAAGATTATTTGGAATTACAACAAGGCAGTATGCCGAGCATGGCAGAAACAGCACATGCTTTGCAAATTCCTGAACGGACATTGCGCCATCAACTGCAACAATTGAACACTAGTTACAAACAAATTCGTGAAGATCTTATCAAAGATAAAGCATTGCGATTAATTGAATATCAGGAATATTCAATTGAAATGATTGCAGAGTTACTTGGTTATTCAGAACCTGCGGCATTTAACCACGCCTTTAAACGGTGGTTTGGACAAAGTCCACGCCAATATACAAAATAGCCTAAGTATTTTGCAAACTATGCCAAAGTGCTATATCTCCCGATTCGATCTTCGTTATAATCTACAAGCCCAAATAAGTACTGATGAATATGTCTGATTTTAATTCGCCACAAACCACAGCCTTTACTCCATTATCGCCTGCGGAGCGTTATGCACAAGCGTTAGCCTCTGGACAATTTATGCCAGATGATGCGCAGGCGCAGGCTGTACACGAACTTGAGCGTGTGTGGCAGGAATTAATTCAACGCTATAAAGCATCAAAAAAAGCGTTCCGCCGTTTCCGCCGCCAAACAGCACCACAGGGTGTTTATATGTGGGGTGGTGTAGGTCGTGGTAAAACATGGCTCATGGATCAGTTTTACGACTCGATTCCATTTAGACGTAAAACACGTATGCACTTTCACCACTTTATGCAGCATGTGCATCGTGAACTGAACAAACTTTCAGGGCAGCGTAACCCGCTCGATTCTGTTGCAGACCAAATTTATAAAGATGCAGTGGTGATTTGTTTCGATGAATTTTTCGTATCTAACGTGACTGATGCGATGATTCTTAGTGAATTGTTCCAGAAATTATTCCATCGAGGTATCACTTTGGTGGCAACCTCTAACATCGCGCCAGACGGTTTATATAAAAATGGTATCCATCGAGATCGTTTTATACCAACCATTGAAATGGTCAAAAAACATTGCCAAGTGCTAAATGTCGATGCTGGTGTAGATTATCGCTTACGTGTTTTGAAACAGGCGCAATTATTTAAATCGCCTTTAACGCATGATAATCAAAACTGGATGGCACAGCGTTTCAGTGCTTTGAGCAATACACAACATTATTCTTCTGAGCCAATTATTATCAACCAACGTATTGTCGAAACAATTGCGCATACTGAAGATGTATTGTGGTGTGAATTTTCAGAACTGTGCTTTAAACCGCGTAGTCCTGCAGACTTTATTGAAATTGCCAACATCTACAATACGGTTTTGGTGAGCAATGTGCCGCATTTAACCGACTTCTTGTCTGAAGGAACACGTCGTTTTATTTATTTGGTCGATGAATTTTATGATCGTGGTGTCAAGTTACTACTGACTTCTGAAGATTCGATTATTGAAATTTATCAGGGCGAAAAACTGGCATTTGAAATTGAACGCACGCGTTCACGTTTATTGGAAATGCAGTCTGATGATTACTTAAATGAAGAACATAAACAGATACAGGCCACCGAAGCCAAACATCAAATCAGTTGATCTTTTAAGCGCCTAGAACTAGGCGCTTTTTTATGATAGAAAAGATGTGACTGTTGGTTTTATCGACATTTTGTCATAAACATGGCTTAATCTTGAAAGGTTGCAATAAGACTGACGCCGATTTTTACAACAAAATCTGAACTTAAGTCTAATTTCGACATTTCAAAAACTTTATACACTGTAAAAGTGTATTTAGATTGGTAATAGTGTCGTGTTTCTGATCAGTATTTATGATGATTGTTATTATTCATCTTGTAATAAATGATCGTTATTTTGAAATGTGATAATACTATTCAGCTAAATATAAATCAGTATACTAGAATCTCTTGTATAAAAAGTAGCAATATCAGGAAAGACAATGACTGCACGTATTCAAAAAGGCAAGTTAGCGATTGCTAAAGAACTTTACGATTTCATCGAAAATGAAGCATTACCAGGTTCTGGTTTAGACAGTGATAAATACTGGAAAAACTTTGAGCAAGTCGTTGTCGATCTTAGCCCTAAGAACAAAACATTACTCGCAAAGCGTGATGAGCTTCAGGCTAAAATTGATGAATGGCACCGCAATAATACATTTGAATTAGAAGCTTACAAAGCTTTCTTGACTGAAATTGGCTACTTATTACCAGAAGTAGAAGATTTTCAAATTACCACCGAGAATGTAGATGAAGAAATCGCATTATTGGCTGGTCCACAGCTCGTAGTACCTGTTCGTAACGCACGTTACTGCTTGAACGCAGCCAACGCACGTTGGGGTTCATTGTACGATGCACTTTATGGCTTCGATGTCATCTCTGAAGAAGGTGGCGCAGAAAAAGGTAAGGGCTATAATCCGAAACGTGGTGAAAAAGTTATCGCATTCGCGAAAAACTTCCTTGACGAAACTTTCCCATTGGCACAAGGCTCACACGCCGATGTCACTCAATATGCAGTTGAAGGCAATGCACTGGTTGTAACGTTAAAGGACGGCTCAACTACAACTCTTGCTGACGCATCTAAATTTGTTGGCTATAACGGCGAAGCTGTTGCACCGACGGAAATCGTACTGAAAAATAATGGCTTGCATGCGCTGATCCAAATCGATGCAAACAGCCCGATTGGTCAAACTGATGCAGCTGGCGTGAAAGATGTGGTGCTTGAAGCCGCTGTAACAACAATCCAAGACTTGGAAGACTCTGTTGCAGCAGTAGATGCTGAAGAAAAAGTAGAAGGCTACCGTAACTGGCTAGGCTTGATGCGCGGTACGCTTGAAGAGTCTATCGAGAAAAATGGCAAGACCATTACTCGTAAGCTGAATGCTGACCGTACCTTCAAGAATTTGGAAGGTGGTGAAACTAAAGTTCACGGTCGTTCATTGATGCTTCTTCGTAACGTGGGTCACTTGATGACAAACCCGGCAATCCTGGTGGATGGCGAAGAAATCTATGAAGGTATTATGGATGCGTTGGTAACACCGCTTCTTACGATTGCTGATATTCGTGGTGAAAACACGATCAAGAACTCTCGCAAAGGTTCTATGTACATCGTGAAGCCGAAGATGCACGGTCCTGAAGAAGTTGCATTTGCAGTAGAACTGTTTGAGCGTGCTGAACAAGCGCTTGGCTTGCCAGCAAAATCAATCAAAATTGGGATCATGGATGAAGAGCGCCGTACCTCTGTGAACCTGAAGAACTGTATTGCTCAGGCGAAAGATCGTACTATTTTCATTAATACAGGCTTCATGGACCGTACCGGTGACGAAATCCATACCTTCATGGAAGCAGGTCCATTCGTTCGTAAAGGCGAAATTAAAGGCCAAAAATGGTTCCCGGCTTACGAAAACCGTAACGTAATGATCGGTCTGCAAACTGGTCTGCGTGGTAAGGCACAGATTGGTAAAGGTATGTGGCCTAAACCAGACATGCTGTTAGACATGTACAAAACTAAGACTGAGCATCCAGAAGCTGGTGCAAGCTGTGCATGGGTACCATCTCCAACTGGTGCAGTGATTCACGCGATTCACTACCATCAAATCAATGTAGCAAACCGTCAGCAAGAATTACTTGCAACTGAGCCGCTACCTCTAGATGACCTATTGACTCCACCATTGGCAACAGACACCAACTGGACTGAAGAAGAGAAACTGAAAGAGCTAGAAAATAACTGTCAAGGTATCTTGGGTTATGTGGTTCGTTGGGTTGACCTGGGTGTGGGTTGTTCAAAAGTTCCAGACATCAACGATGTAGGCTTAATGGAAGACCGTGCAACTTTACGTATTTCTTCGCAACATGTAGCAAACTGGTTACGTCACGGAATTGTAACACGTGCACAGGTTGAAGAAGTGATGCAGCGCATGGCGAAAATTGTAGATCAACAAAATGCCGATGATCCACTATACACGCCTATGTCTAAAGACTTTGCTAACAGCATTGCGTTCCAAGCTGCTTCTGACTTGATCTTCAAAGGTGGCGAGCAACCTTCTGGTTATACAGAGCCACTTTTACACGCAGCTCGTTTAAAGTTAAAAGGTTACACAGGTGACTAATCCTCCAAGGATTTGACTTACTCATTGTGTAATCCAAACAAATGAGCCTCTTCGGAGGCTTTTTTGTGATCTGTATTTGCAGTATTTTTCGTGATAATTTTATCGCTACATGGGTACAGGATGTACTTTTTCTGTTAGAAAACGCCACCAAACGTCAAGCTGAGGAGTGGAGTGAAAGCCAATTTAGATGTTACGAAACGACAAATAAAGCAAAATTTAAAATCACTTGCACAGGAAAATATGTGTAAAACTGCTTCGACTATGATTTTAGCGGTGATGATAAATTAAGTATTCAGCGATATATGAAATTTGCCGTTTAAAGAGATGGCAGGGTTAAGAAGAAAATATTGGATCTGCGAGTAAAATTAGCATGGATCCCTCTGACCATGTTTTGATGAAGTAATTTCATGTGCATGGGTCTGTTAAACGCAGTGTTATTGTTATTCTACTTGCACGTTTAGATGAAGTGCTGACTCTGAAACCACCGCACATACACTGCTTTGTGCAGGTCTTTCCTGTAGATGAGTTCGAGTGTTCGCATGTACAAACAAAAAAGATCGAAAACACTAAGACGTCTTCAGCTTAATGTTTTTGATCTTTTAATGCACTTTGAACCTAAATTAGGAATTAGAAAAGAGTAGAAAAATAATACGATGTTTAGCGTGCTAAATTATTAAAAATGTGACGTAAACTTTCCATCATTTTTTCAATTTGTAGGGGAGTTAGACCATCAAAAGACTGCTCTAAAACAACGCTAGTCAGATCATTAATTTTGTTGGTCATCTCATTGCCTTTTTCTGTAAGCACGACACGAGTGATACGCGCGTCATCGTCACAAGAATAAGTTTCAACCAAACCTTCATCTTTTAAACGATAAACAATTTTAGTTGTAGTTGACATTTTTGATACCACCATGTCTGACAAATCAGACACACTCGCATGTGCTTTTGACCTTAATGCCAATAAAATACGACGGCGAGAATTATCTAACCCATACTTTTTAAGCGCCTGATCAACATTTTGTACATATTGTGCATGTACTTGTGTGACCCAATAATACGGAAACTGTTCAATATCATATTGGTCGGCGGATGGTAGAAATTTTGAATATTTCTTGGACATTGCATATTCCCTGCATTGTTTTAATTGTATTTTAGATGTTTCACATTTTATGTGAAAACTCATGTGCTTAGCAAGATGCTTTCAGTGGCTAAAATCTGATTGAAATTTAACGCAATATTATCCATTTCGATTAAAAAGCTAACTTTGCAACTGCTATTTTTCCAAGCATGTCGGTATTTGTTTCAGTTCAATCCGAATTCATGTGTCATATTAATTAATCCTCTAGAATTGTTTTAGTTTGGATTAATAGTGAGTGATCTCGTTTTATAAGTTGAATTATCAATTTAACCATCAACTTAGGCTGCATTTTAGTTAAAAAAATACATTTGTACACTTGGCTTTTAGGTAAAAGTGCGGGTTATTGCGTTGAATTTTGCAAAAAAATTATAAGCTTTGGTCTAATCTTTTAACAATAGTTCTTTTTTATCAATATTTTAAGTTTAGATTAAAGTGTGGGTTGGCTTACAGTTGTAATCTATGACTAATGCGTCTAAAAATACATTACAATTCATTTGACATTTTTAATCCATTCTCAGGATTTTTGTGCTGCTGTTATCGATTTAAAAAAATTAAGAATATGAAAAATAAAGTAAAACCATCTTATAGATCACACGGTTTAGTTTTTTTTAAAAAAATTAAAAATATAATAGGACTTACGCATTGACGGATTCAAAAAAGTATTAAAATACTTTATAAAGTATCTGTGATCAGACGAATTAAAAATGCTTCTACAGCAACTTGTACTCTACCCATTTAT
>NZ_BPPH01000021.1:0-36708 GCF_021602765.1 Acinetobacter sp. KAM396 | reverse complement strand
CGCTCAAATAAACTTCGAGTAATTTAAACCAATCAATCAATGAAAATAATTTCGATCAATCAATCAGTAAAAATCCACACAAGTTGTTCTTCATAATCTCTTAATGATCTTAATTTCTACCTCGTCAGCAGAAATTTTAACGCAAAACACTTCTAACAACTTAACCCTGTAAGCTAAGTTTTTAGGCTGTTTCGCGTCGGGATGAGTGCATTATAGGGCAATTTCCTACACGTGCAAGCGCTTTTAACTGCTTGTTTTCACGAATGTTGGATTTTTATGCACCATTTTGGTTCAAAAATACTCAAAAATCGCACTAACCCTATAATTTTAAATTAAAAATATGTTTTTCATATTTTTGTAATCTAAATCCGCTTATTTTGTAGAGCTAGCCTCTTTTACTTTCACACTGAGTATTTTTACCGCTTGTTTAGGTACATTCTGGTGCATGCCATAGTTTCCAGTGGGTACTTTCACAATTTTATCGACAACATCCATCCCTTTAGTGACTTGACCAAATACCGCATAACCTGCGTTACGTGGACTTCGATTTAAGAAATCGTTATCTACCACATTAATAAAGAATTGGCTGCTGGCAGAATCCGGATGATTCATACGTGCCATCGCCAAGGTTCCACGGGTATTTTTCAAACCATTGTTTGATTCATTACGAATGGTAGCTTTGGTTGGCTTTTCTTGCATATTGGCATCCATACCACCGCCTTGCACCATAAAGCCTGGAATGACACGATGGAAGATCGTACCGTTATAGAAGTTTGACTTAGCATAATTTTCAAAGTTCTTTGCAGAAATTGGGGCTTTATCATTAAACAGTTCGATTTCAATATTGCCCATGCTGGTTGTCATTTCTACCACGGTGTTGGCTGCCATCGTATTGAAGCTGATAAGCATTGCTGCCATGGTAAACACACTTTGTTTTAACATTTGCTGACCAATCCATCTGTGTTGTATTTGCATTGCATCTATATTAATAAGATTATGCGAATAAATCAGTGGTTATTTTTTATCGCGCTGGAAAACTTATGTATAAAAATAATTCAGATCAGATCCGACTGTGTCCAGCACCGTGGCAACTTCAAGGTGAAGCCTATATTTTAAAATTATTGGCTCAATCCAGAATTTTTAAAATAAACTCTATTTTTGGCTTGACACCTTCTTTTTTAGGACGTTTTGTTCAAGTCATGTGGGAGGTTATCGCCCTCACCCTATTGGTGCTTATGGTGAGCTGCTGATTTTAAATCATCCTTTATTTACGCAGCGTCGTTTATCTACTATTCGTAAAATTTCGTTTCAACCGAGTCTTCTGTGCAACAGAACAACAGCCTTAGGACATTTAAAAAAACTGGTAAGCTTTTATGGTTTTTACGTGCCCGAGTTAGAGCTGACTTTTCCCAAAGCAAAAATCGTTACTGTCGTTTAATTATTCCACGTGAAACAGGTTAGTAAAGACATCCCAAGATTTAGCTACGTGGTCGATCCCAAAATTTTCTAAAATTTTTGCACATTTCAATGCTAATTTTTTTGGCACGACGCGACACAAAGGTCATACTAATAAAACCATGTGTTTGATCTAAATATTCTACATATTTAACCGTCACCTGATTTTGACGCAATTTATGCGCATAAATTTCAGCTTCATCATGCAAAACATCATGTCCTGCTGTGACCACAAAAGCAGGTGCCAGTTTTTTCAATTTGCCAAAAATTGGCGAAATGATTGGATCATCCAAAGCGACCTGATGCTGTGTGGCATAGTGCTGGGTGACAAAATCAATATCTTGTCCCGTCAATACTAAACCATCTTTATAAGCAAAGAATGAAGGATGGCGGCTCTTAAAGTCTAAGGCGGGATAAATTAAAAATTGGGCGTTAGGTGCATAAGCTGATTGAGCACTACGCTGTGCAACTACCGCAGCAATATTGCCACCTGCGCTATCGCCTGCCACCGCTATGCGATTTTTTAAAATTTTCATTTCTCGACGATGTTGATATGCCCATGCCAAAGCATCTTCACAGACTTGAATAATCTGCTGTGGGCTGGCTTCAGGCGCGAGTGGATATTCCACACTCAACACTTGTGCATGGGCATGTACCGCCATTAAGCGACAAAATTCGTCATGGCTGTCTAAACCACCCACTACAAACCCACCACCATGATAAAACACAATTAAGGGCAGTTTTTTATGGGGTGCAGGATGATAATAACGCGCTGCGATATTGCCACTGGCCAAGTTTAAACGAATTTCTTCAACTCGTTTGACCGCAGTTGGAGTGCTCAGAATAGATTGCATTTGTCGATCAAATGCCTGTCTAGACTGCACAGGGTCAGCACCAATAAAACCAATTTTTCCTTGTTTTAATTGTGCCGCCATCATGCATTTAATAAATGGATCAAGGTCTGGGTAATGATACGGATAACCCAAGGCTTGAGCCAAAGTATGATGAACTCGACTTGGTAACTTATTTAATGCACGTGCAGCAGCACCTTGTCCTTTGTACAATTTATTTTTGAGAGATGAATTCAAAATTTGCATGCCTATTCCTTTTTATATATCTGCATGATTTACCTCATGCTTCATAATTTCTTCATGATCAACAGCAAAGTGACCATTTTGTTATAAAAGTGCTTCAATCGTTATACACATACACATTAGCTATACGCTACCCTGCTTTTATGACATTGTCATTGACACTCTTGCTGTCTATGTTTGATGTTTCAGACAAATTCACCTAATTAGCTCAGGAGGCAGAGCATGACTAAAAAATTAATCTTACTTTCATGTGCGACTGCTTTTTTAGCTGTAGGTTGTGTCGCATTTCCTGAAGATGGTTACTACGATGGCCGTTATGATCCTCGTTATGAACGTCGCCATGATTATGATGATCGACGTTATGACTATGATCGTCAGCGTTGGGAATATCAACAGCGTCAACAACGGGTAGAATTAGAACGTCGTAAGCGTGAAATTGAGCGTCGTGAATGGGAACAAAAACGACAACAGCAATTACAGCAACAACGCTATGAACAAGAGCGAAAACGCTTAGCCGAACAACGTAAACGCTTATCGGAACAGCAGCGCAAACAACTAGAGCAAAAGCGTAAGCAGCAACTTGAAGCTGAACAAAAAAAGCGTGAGGAAGCACGTAAACGCTGGCAACAACAACGCGATGCTCAACAAAAGCGCTGGCAGGAAAACCGTAAAGACCGTGAACAAAGACGTGATCGTGATTAAGTCTTGCAGTAAAGCTAAACAAATGAGGAAAAAAAGGGCTTATCCAGAAGTTAGATAAGCCCCGAAAAAAAGTTCTAACAATAAACTAGAATCTACAGCGATATAGCATCTATGCACAAAGAATAAGCAGCGTGTAAATTATTAATTTCTCTAAAATAATTGGTTTAGCTCTTACTTAACACGTCCATAGCACGGCTATCTAATGAAAGCTAAAATAAAAATCATAGGCTATACATTAATTTCCATATAAATCAAATACTTTTTAGGATTTAAATCTTCTTTTGAGCACCTTAATGCTGCATCTTTTTGCTTTAAACTATCCCTCACTTGCAATATTAAAGTGCAGCAAAGACGTTATTTTTAGTTAAAGTTCAATGCAAAATTAAAATTAATCCGCAAAGACGCTTGAATTTTATCTGCCCTGCCCCGATTTCTTAGCTAATTACGAACTTCTCAAACCATGGCAGTTCAGCAATAACGCAGTTTGCATTAGCACTGACGCCAAAGGACTGTACATGTTTAAAAACCCATTTAAACGGAGTAAATCAATGGCAACTGAGCAGAACGAGCAAACTCAAGACCTTGAGCAAGCGCAAACGGAACAACAAACAGCGCAAGATACTGAGCAAGCAGAAGTTTCCGTTGAGTCTTTACAAGAACAACTGAGCGAACTTGAAGAAAACCTAAAATTGGAAAAAGCACGTACTGCCAATGCAGTTTACGAAGCAGAAAAAACCAAAGAGCGTTTAGAACGTGAAGCAGATACCGCTAAAAAGTTTGCTTTAGAAAAGTTTGCTAAAGAATTGTTGGATTCTGTAGACAACCTTGAGCGTGCGATTGCCGCCAATGGTGATGAAAAAACGGCTTTGTCTGAAGGTGTGGAGCTGACCCTAAAATCCCTACTGACCACTTTAGAAAAGTTTGGTGTAGTGGTGATTGATACAGCCAATGGTTTCAATGCAGACCTGCATCAAGCTGTGGGGATTGATCCAAATGCAAAAGCCAATGAAATTGGCAACGTATTACAAAAAGGCTACACCTTACATGGTCGCTTACTACGCCCTGCAATGGTGATGGTTGGCGCTTAAGCCTTATAAAATCGAGAGTTGATAAAAAATTTTCATCCAAACAACTTGAAAAATTTTGATTGGCTCTCATATCGAATAACAAGTGAAAACATTGAAAAAGAATTTTTGAGGAAACATCAAAATGGCTAAAATTATTGGAATTGATTTAGGTACAACTAACTCATGTGTAGCGGTACTTGAAGGCGACAAAGTTAAAGTAATTGAAAACGCAGAAGGTGCACGTACAACTCCATCTATTATTGCTTACAAAGATGGCGAAATTCTTGTAGGTCAATCTGCAAAACGTCAGGCTGTAACTAACCCGAAAAACACATTATTCGCAATTAAGCGTTTGATTGGTCGTCGTTATGAAGACCAAGCGGTACAAAAAGACATTGGTCTTGTACCTTACAAAATCATCAAAGCAGACAATGGCGATGCTTGGGTTGAAGTGAATGACAAGAAACTTGCGCCACAGCAAATTTCTGCAGAAATTTTGAAAAAGATGAAAAAGACTGCCGAAGATTATTTGGGCGAAACAGTTACTGAAGCTGTTATTACTGTACCTGCGTACTTTAACGATGCGCAGCGTCAAGCAACCAAAGATGCGGGTAAAATTGCAGGCTTAGAAGTTAAACGTATCATCAACGAACCAACTGCTGCTGCACTTGCATTTGGTATGGACAAGAAAGAAGGCGACCGTAAAGTTGCTGTGTATGACTTGGGTGGTGGTACTTTTGACGTATCAATCATTGAAATTGCAGACCTTGATGGCGACCAACAAATTGAAGTGTTATCAACCAACGGTGATACCTTCCTTGGTGGTGAAGACTTTGACAATGCCTTGATCGAATACTTGGTTGAAGAGTTCAAAAAAGAGCAAAACTTCAACTTAAAACAAGATCCATTGGCACTACAACGTCTTAAAGAAGCAGCTGAGAAAGCAAAAATCGAGCTTTCTTCTTCTAACGCGACTGAAATTAACTTACCGTACATCACTGCAGATGCAACAGGTCCGAAGCACTTGGTAATGAACGTGACTCGTGCCAAACTTGAAGGCTTGGTTGCTGATTTAGTCGCTCGTACCATTGAGCCATGTAAAATTGCGCTACAAGATGCAGGACTTTCAACTTCTGACATCTCTGACGTCATTTTGGTGGGTGGTCAATCACGTATGCCACTTGTACAACAAAAAGTACAAGAATTCTTTGGTAAAGAGCCACGTAAAGACGTAAACCCAGATGAAGCTGTTGCGATTGGTGCAGCAATTCAGGGTGCGGTATTGTCTGGTGACAAAACTGACGTATTACTTTTAGACGTAACGCCATTAACTCTTGGTATTGAAACCATGGGCGGTGTGTTGACGCCAATCATTGAGAAAAACACGACGATTCCTGCGAAGAAATCTCAAGTGTTCTCAACAGCGGCAGACAACCAGCCTGCGGTAGACATTTCAGTTTACCAAGGTGAGCGTAAAATGGCTCAACAAAACAAATTGTTGGGTAACTTCCAATTAGGTGACATTCCACCTGCGCCACGCGGTGTGCCACAAATTGAAGTTTCGTTCGACATTAACGCTGACGGTATCTTGAAAGTGTCTGCTAAAGACAAGAGCACAGGCAAAGAACAATCAATTCAAATTAAAGCAAACTCTGGCTTGAGCGATGCCGAAATTGAAGCGATGATTAAAGATGCTGAAGCGAATGCTGAAGAAGACCGTAAGTTTGAAGAACTTGCAAAAGCACGTAACGAAGCGGATGCTTTAGTTTCTTCTGCTCAAAAAGCAGTCAAAGATCTTGGTGAACAAGTGACTGCTGATGAGAAAACTGCGATTGAAACTGCAGTCACTGAGCTTGAAGCGACAACCAAAGAAAATGATGTAGATGCAATCAAAGCGAAAACTGAAGCATTGCAAAACATCATCATGCCAATTACGCAACGTGCGTATGAAGCTGCACAAGGTCAAGGCGGTGCACAAGGTTTTGATCCGAATGCCTTTGGCGGTGACGCAGGTCAACAAAAAGCCGATGATGGCGTTGTAGATGCTGAATTCACAGAAGTCAAAGATGACAAAAAATAATTTGTCGCTTTAACGCACATCAGAAACCGCGCTGCAAGCAATTGCAGCGCGGTTTTTCTTTTCAATGCTCGTTACACTGACTTTAAGACGCAGATTTAAATGAAAGAGAACAGACAACTACAAACCCAACCAAATACAGCAGACAAAATGATGCGCCAACCGCAAATCGATTGAGTTACTGCCCTATTTTCGGCTACAGTTAATGCAAAAGAGGATGTCGCTAGCAATGCGTTTGTTTCTGTTTGGTGCAATCATACTATTTTCTATCTTGATGATTTATCAAAATATTCAGCATCCGCATACACGGCACAATACTGCACTGGATCGTTTACAACACCCTTTAGATACTCGCTTACGTTATCGTATTGCTGAAGTCGACCCGCGTTTTGGCTTAAGCCATGCCGATGTACTGCAATTGAGTCAGGAAGCCACCCAGATCTGGTCACAAGGGACGGGACAGGATTATTTTGTATATGATCCAAATGCCAAGCTCGCCATTCACTTGATTTATGATCAACGTCAAGATGAATCCAACCAACGCCAACAGCAACTTACAGTCATTCAACAACGCCAACAATACTGGAACAATCAAAACCAAAATATTCAAGCACTAAAACAAGAAATTGAAGTTAAAAATCAACAGCTTGATGCCAAAAAAATGCTATTTGAACAACAACTTGAACAATACAATCGTCAAGTACAGCAAATTAACCAAAGTGGTGGACTACATCCTTCGCAACAGGAAGTTTTTGCAGCCAAAAAACAAAAAATACAGCAAAACATGTGGAGTTTAGAATACGAAATAGCGCAATTTAATCAACGAATTAACCAACTCAACCAACAAGTCGATGCCCTCAATCAACTCAATCAGGACATTGATGTATCCATCCAGCAATTTAATGCACGTTTTCAGCCACGTTTATTTGATAAAGGCAGTTTTGATGGTCAAGCCATTCGGATTTATGAGTTTCAATCTAAAGATGATTTACGCTTAACTTTAGCGCATGAATTCGGTCATGCTTTAGGTTTAGCACACCATAACGACCCTTATGCCTTAATGTATCCAATGCTAAAAGATCAGCAGTTGCAGAATTTCCAACTGCGCCCTGCGGACCTCGATTTACTTCATGCACGGCATTAATCAATTTAGCAAACTGAAGTGACTAAAACACAAAACTCCCCTCACCCTGTACGATAGTTGCATATCCCTTACACGCGCAAAGGCAGCAAATTTAATCATTTCATGTTATTGTGAAGGCTCTGTATAACCCTGAACGATCTGTGGAGATTCATGTGAGTTACTACCATATCCTGATTGAAGTAAATGACCACATCAGCACGATTGAACAAAGCCGTGATATCGAAATTTTTGATATTGTTGAGCTTCAACCTTGTCTCCACTCGATTTTATTGCCGTATTTTAATGAGCAAGTGATTGAACTTGAAGATGAAAATATTGAATACAAAGATATTTTACATCTTGAGGTTAGACAGACTTTATTGCCGATTGAACACCTGATTGAAGAAGAACAGCGTTTGCTGCCAAGTGATACCGACATCACCATTTCAGCTTATGAAATTTTTAATAACAAAGAATTAAGCCAAGATGTTACAACTGTGATTTTTGATTTACTTGAAGCAGTGAAAATTGAACCTTAAACACCTGTTTTAAGACAGAAATTAAAAAGGTCTGCACATTCACAGACCTTTTTTTATGCAATCACAACAACTTATTGCATCATTTGTTTAGCCGCTTCATTACGAAACGCTCTTAAAATTTGCTGCCCTGCCCGACCTGTTGCAGCCAAGCCGAGTCGAGTCTGTTCCTGACGAATCGCTTGGCGGGTTTTGTCACCAATTAAACCATCCACTTCACCAATGTCATAACCACGACTTAACAAAAAGCGTTGAATTTCACGGCGTTCTGCGCGGGATGTGCCTGCATCATCGGTTGGCCAAGCGGTGCGGAATGTAGACTGCCCCATTAAGCGATCTGATAAATGCGCAATCGCCAAGGCATAACTTTCTGCTGCGTTATAGCTATAAATAGCATCAAAGTTTCTAAACACTAAAAATACAGGGCCATTCGCACCTGCAGGTGCCATCAAGCCTGCCTGACTACTGCCCGATAAATTGCCCTGAATTAATGCCGAACCATCTGCACGTGTCAATCCACGATTGACCCAACTGCTGAGGGTTTTTTTATTGCGTCGCCCTTCACCACTGAAAGACATGCCTGCAGGCACTTTGACTTCAAAGCCCCACGGCTGCCCTGTTTGCCAGCCACGACGTTTTAAAAAGTTAGCGGTGGAAGCCAAAGCATCTGGAATACTAGATACTAAGTCACGGCGACCATCACCATCAAAATCGACCGCCAACTCATCATAGGTCGATGGCATAAACTGGGTATGCCCAAATGCCCCTGCCCATGAGCCTTTTAATTGTGATTCAGTGACATCGCCACGTTGCAATAAACGCATGGTGGTAAAAAACTCACCACGGAAATAACTTTGACGGCGTCCTTCACAGCTCAAGGTACCTAGCGCTTGCAATAATGGATATGATCCTGAAATCGCACCAAAGTTACTTTCTACACCCCAAACCGCGACTACGGTTTCTGCAGGTACGCCATAGGCTGCTGCAACACGATTGAGCACATCACGGTGCTGTGCCAATTTCTGCTGCCCTGCCTGCACGCGCTCATCATCCACCAAGCCTGAAAGGTAGTCCCAAATTGGCGTGGAAAATTCAGGTTGGTAATTTAAACGCTCGATGACGGAATAATCTGGACTAAGATTTTGAGTATAGCGGTCATAACTGCTGCCACTCACGCCTTTGGCAATGGCTTGACTGCGTAAATTGGCCAAACAACTTTGAAAATGGTTTTGTGGTTGAAAATTTGCAGATGTACTGACCGTTGGTGTTACGGTGACAGATTTTCCATTGATAATCAGTTCTGCTTGAACCTGAGTAGCTGCCATGGCAGCTGTCGCAAAAATCACAGCGAAACGATGCATAATACCCTTTGATGTGTTTTGAATTTAAATCTTGGCTTTACCATAACACCTTCAGCCATATAGATCAGATGAAAATCTGTAACTTTAAATTCATTTTTTAGTTTTAACTTCATTTCTGATTTTAAACTTAAAATACTTATCCACAAGCACAACATTTCTCGATTTTAAATTCAAATGCACAACCAATAATAAGACTTTGAAATTTAAAAGTTTAAATTCAAACTAAACCAATCCAAGTTATCCACAAAACACGGTATTGATTGCATATTTTCGTCGCATAGCTTTAAATTTAAAAAGTAAGTTTTAAATTTAAAACCCGCTGGTTTTTAAATTCAAAACCACATAGCCATCTTTAAATTCATATCTGATATTTAAATTCAAAGTTGAAAGATAGTTATAAATTTAAAACACGGTATTTGAATTTAAAGTTTTGAATTCATAATTATTGTCTGTTTCCGATCAGACTTGTGCGCATTTTTATTTGAAGTATTAGGATTCTTTCATCAATCATTTTTTGCTTTACGAAAGATATCAATTGCTTTGCTACGGTGATAATCGCTTATTCAACCTGATCTATCTTAATCAACCTAAAATTGCAGCGTCAATCCAAGACAGATCAATGGTACAGTATCCTAAAAATAGACAGAAAAAAACGTGAGCGCATAAAAAAGCGCTCATCGTGATGAGCGCTTTGGCATCATTTTTAAATTTACAAGCTCATATCAGCACTGAGCGCCAATGGATTTGGCAAAATTTTTGCCAATTGGCGGCATAAATCTGTCAATTCAGCAGCATCATTCGGCATTAAAGTAATATGCCCAATTTTACGGCCTTCACGCTCAGTTTTATTGTACAAGTGCAAATGTGCGCCATTCAATGCCAACACATCTTCAGTTTTTGGATGTTGACCAATAATATTGACCATCACCGTTGGACGTACCACTTCGGTTGAGCCTAACGGTAAACCCGCTACTGCACGTATATGGTTTTCAAACTGCGAACACACTGCACCTTCAATAGACCAATGACCTGAGTTATGCACGCGAGGCGCCATTTCATTGGCATACAAACCTTGTTCGGTCACAAACAATTCTAGCGTCAAAACACCAACATAATTCAAATGATTGAGTAGGCGAGTGATGTAGTCTTGCGCCACAGGCTGTAAGTCTGCGCTGTTTGGTGCAGGTACAATCGAGTGCGATAAAATGCCGTTGTGATGATGGTTTTCTGCCAAGGGCCAAGTTTTAACTTCACCATTTTGACCACGCACCGCAATAATGGATACTTCACGTGAAAAGGTAACAAAACTTTCTGCAATCAAGCTGCCTGCAGGACCAAGTTCCGCCCATGCTTGTTCAATCTGATCGGCACTGCGCAGTACAAACTGACCTTTGCCATCATAGCCGCCCGTTGCGGTTTTTAGTACAATCGGCAGACCGAGCTCAGCGACAGCAGCCTGTAGACTTTCTAGCGAGTTGACCGCTTGATACGGCGCAACAGGAATTGCTAATTCATCAAATAAGCCTTTTTCCAGCAATCGGTTTTGAGCAATTGCCAAAGCCTGACGTGGTGGATGTAAGTCTTTGTGTTTAATCAAGACATCTACATCTACCAACGGCGTATTTTCAAATTCAAGGCTGAATACATCGGCACTCTGTATAAAGTCTTGTAGGCTATTTTCGCTTTTGCTAGCAAAAACCTGACCTAAAGCTGCCGCTGGACAATCTGGACTAGCTTCAAAAAAAGTACATTGAATATTTAAAGGTAATGCCGCCTGCGCCATCATGCGACCTAATTGTCCGCCACCAAAAATACCGATGGTCTTATCCATAGTAATTGTCCCGCTTAAGCCTGACCTGGAATATTGTTGCTTGAAACTTTCTCAGTTTGCGCGGCACGGAAATTGGCAACATTTTGTGCAATCTCGGGACGGGTTAAACCTAAAATTTGGGCAGCCATAATTGCCGCATTGGTTGCTCCCGCAGGACCTATGGCCAATGTACCTACGGCAATCCCTGCAGGCATTTGTACAATCGAAAGTAATGAATCGACACCATTTAAAATTGAAGATTTCACTGGCACACCCAAAACAGGTAAATCAGTTTTGGCCGCACACATCCCTGGTAAGTGTGCGGCACCACCTGCACCTGCAATAATCACCTGAATGCCTCGATCACGCGCTTGTTCAGCATATTCAAATAAGCGATCTGGGGTACGGTGTGCAGAAACAACTTCCGCTTCAAATGGGACACCAAGCTGCTTCAGCATATTGGCAGTGTGTTCGAGAGTTGCCCAATCCGATTGAGAACCCATGATAATTCCAACGAGAGGAGCGTCTTGTGCAGCGGCCGCGTTCATTACAGATATTCCAGAAACGAAATTAAGGAAAGAGAAATTCAGGCGAGAAAGCCAAGCTTGAATAAGAACTCCACATTATAGACTGATTTTTCGACTTGTTAAAATTGAACACGGCGACTCAACCGACTTTTTTGATTATTTTTATCGGGTTATTTTAAAGAATTGAAAACAGTTAAACAAAATAGGTGAACCTAAAGCTATTCAAGCGAGCTAAAACTCGTCTTTAAGGCGCACGAAATACAAAATACACGCAACCACATAAACATAAGGCTGCCCATAAATAATCCAGTTTTAAAGGTTGCTTAAACAGAAAAATCATAAACGGTACAAACACCAATAAAGTCACAACTTCTTGGGTAATTTTCATTTGACCTACCGCCCAGCCATGCTGCGCCAGCAAACGGGTAGCAGGAATCATCAAACTGTATTCAAATAGGGCGATCACCCAACTGAATAAAATTGCCTGCCACAGCGGAGCATCATGTGGTAAAAACTTGAGATGACCATACCACGCCAAGGTCATAAAACAGTTTGCAATCACCAAAAGTAAAAGTGCTGAAGACATTGTGTCGTACTATCTTAAAAATTCAGTTTTATTTTACGAGCTATTTGCCATAAAAAATGCAAGAGCAGCAATTTTTTACATCCTTTGGCGCAGATTCAGCTCAGAAAAATCCCTGAAATGAGATACAAGAATCACTATCTTTTCGCCAAAACCCTTGCTATCGTTGCTTCAAATCAAATTAATCACGACAACAGCACAAAAATACGTGATGTGTCTATAAAAGCAGTGGAGTAAGGCGGAATGCATCTGCATATTTTGGGTATTTGTGGCACATTTATGGGCTCTTTGGCACTTTTGGCCCGCGATTTAGGACATATCGTCACAGGTTCAGACCAAAACGTCTATCCACCGATGTCGACTCAACTGGAAAATGCAGGCATTACCTTAATGCAAGGTTATGACCGCAGCCATTTACAACCGCATCCTGATTTAGTGATTGTGGGCAATGCCATGAAACGTGGGATTGATGCGGTTGAATATATGCTGAATGCTGGTTTGCCGTATATTTCTGGCCCGCAATTTTTGGCCGATCATGTCTTGCAAGGAAAACACGTACTGGGCGTTGCAGGCACGCACGGCAAAACCACCACCACCACCATGTTGGCGTGGGTATTGGATCAGGCAGGCTTGGAACCGGGCTTTTTAATTGGCGGCGTTCCGTTAGGCTTTAGTGAAAGTGCACGTTTGGGTGCAGGTAAATATTTCTGTGTCGAAGCCGATGAATACGACTCTGCATTTTTTGATAAACGCTCCAAGTTCGTGCATTACCATCCTAAAACCGCCATTTTAAATAACCTTGAATTTGACCATGCCGATATTTTTGATGATTTAGCTGCAATTCAAAAACAATTCCATCATTTGGTGCGTACCATCCCAAGTGAAGGACGCATTATTGCCCCAATTACAGAAACCCATATTGATGAAGTGTTAGAAATGGGCTGTTGGACACCTGTGCTACGTACTTCGCTCAATGCAGACCCACAAGCGGAACTATATGCCGAACAACTTGCAGCAGATGGTTCACATTTTAAAGTCCTGAAAAATGGTGTGCTACAAGGTGAAGTGCGCTGGAATATGACCGGACAGCACAGTGTCGCCAATGCCTTAGCAACCATCGCCGCAGCAGAGCATGTTGGGGTTGCAATCGAAACCGCATGTACAGCACTGTCCAATTTTGGTGGGGTGAAACGCCGTATGGAGTTATTAAGCACCATACGCGGCATTGAAGTCTATGATGACTTTGCCCACCATCCAACCGCAATTGAAACCACACTGGACGGCGCACGTAAGCGTTTGGGTGAACGTAAGCTTTGGGCGATTATTGAGCCACGTTCCAACACCATGCGCATGGGCAGTCATAAAGAAGGCTTGGCGGATTCGGCACGTTTGGCGGATGCTGTGATTTGGTATCAACCTGAAGGTCTAGACTGGGATTTACAGCCTGTGGTTGCGGCTGCTCGCAATCATGCAGTGGTGGCCAATACGTTGGATGAAATTATTCAAAAAATCGTGAGCCAAGCAGGTGAGGGCGATGCAGTGGTGATTATGTCAAATGGTGGATTTGGTGGTTTACATCAAAAACTCATTCAGGCTTTGCAACACACGGCTTAAAATCACTTAAATCGATTTAAAACTCTTGCAAAAAAACCCCTGTTTTTGGCAAAAAATAGGGGATTTTTATATTAATTATAAATTTATATATTATAATTATTAAAAGTAACAATACTGCTCATGAACTTGTGATCTTGACCTGTTACTTTAAAAAGATTACATCCTGCGAGCATGACGGTTGCTACAGGTTGGCTGCTGGATGTCTTTCATCATCATTACTAAGAAGGATGGTCACAATGTCAAAAACAATGAATGCCACGGTCTATCACGGCGCCCATCCTATTGATTTTGAAGAACACCTACGCCCAGAAATTTTACAATCAATAGATGACTTGATTGCTAACCAAAACTACAATTTGCAGTACTGACTGAGGCATTTGGCAAGGGAAAAACATAGAATTTCAAGACACTGCAATTACCAAGTGAGGGCAATTTGATGGCCGTATTTTAGGTCCCGAAGGCATCGGGATGGTTGAAGAAGTTGGTTCAGCAATCAAAAATTTCAAAAAAAGGCGACATAGAGCATCATTTCTTGTGTCAGCCGTTGTACTACATGTGAAAACTGTCAAAAACACCTCTATGCACACTCCAAAATGAAGGCGAATAGATCATGGGATATAAGATTGATGATACCCAGGCAGAAGAAGATGCGGTTTAACGTATTTTAGAAATTACAGGTGGTCGTGGAGTAGACTGCGCCATGGAACTATCAGTGCCGAAGCAACTTGGAATATTTGACAAAATGTCGTCAAAGCAGGCGAACATACTGCCAATGTGGCGCACAAAGAGCAAGTCGTAAATTTTGAGTTAAACAAACTCTGGATTAAAATCTTGACCATCACCACGGGTTTGGTGAATGCCAATATACGACAGACATACTTTTAAAAACTGCTGTTCAGGTAAATCGCCTTTAGAAAAATTAGCAACGCAGCATTTTAATTTTCAGAATTTGTAAAAGCTTATGATGTGCTTAAACATGCTTCAGTTGAAAAAGCCCTGAAAGTGACGGTTAATTACGAATAATCTTGACTTTATTGCATGATAAAAAAGCCAATCTGCATACTATAGATTGGCTTTTTAATATTTAAACCGTTTTCAATAGATAGAGGCGAAATGACCCAAATACCCTACAAACTAAATTTAGAAAAAGTTTGAATAACCTCTATTTTTATAACCCCGTTGAGATTTTTCAGGCAAGATGGTTTGTTCTAAATCCAAAAGTAAAGCTAAAAATTGCTGTACTGTCTTTTCATCCAAACGATGTGGTAGAAAAACATCAAAGCCGAGCTTTTTAAATAAACTCGAAATCTGACTATGTTTATGCACATATTTCATAGACCATTCCGAAAAATGGACATGCTCAAGTATTTGGTCAGGGAAGCGAAAGACATCACGGTGGCGCGGGTCCTGTTGAATACGCTCAAATAATTGCTCGAGCTGCTGTTGTTCACCTTCTAAACACTGAAAAAAATGACCTTCAGCATAATAAAGTACCCCATTAATGTGTTGTGCAGCATTAAATTGACGAGCTGTTGCCAAAATATCACTGATTTCTTGGAGTAAATCATTTTGATGCTCTGCTCGGGTACTGGCATAACACAACCTGATTAACATATCACACTCTTGTTAATGTAAAAGTAGTCATGAAATTAAGATAATAGACTCAAATAATCACTCATTATTTTGTAATTTTGATTATTTTTTAATCAATTGTAATTTATGACTGACAATTCAACCGTACGTTTACCACTATGGTGTATGTGTAGCTTCTTTTAACATACATTGCATTGAAAGTACGGTTTTGGTTTAGTTTTGGAGAAAGTCATGCTCAAAGACGTGCTTACCACATCATTTTTATTAATTGTTTATTTTTGCATGCTGATTGGCTTTCACCGTGTAGGTCTGAATGAAGAAACAAATATACTCATTTCATCTTTTGTATTAGGGCTAAGTTTAAAGCAGTGGGTGAGCTCATTTTTTTTCCACTGGTTTTGTATTGCGCTTATCAGTGGTTTATGTATTGCACTGGATGATTCGGTGATGCTGAAATTCTTCTTATTCAGCATGCTGATTGGAATGTATGCAATACCTTACCTGTTGATCTACTTTAAAAAAGTGTTTGTAGAAAAACAGGTCAGCTCAACCATAGCGATTAAAAAATAATTTTTTTAAGCCACTACATCGGCATATTGTGTATCCGTTTCAAATGCCGTCTCAACATAAGAGCAAACAGGCACAATTTTTAGCTGCTTTTCACGTGCAAAGGCGACCAAAATATCTAATAGTTGACGGGCAACCCCTTGACCACGTAATGTCGAATCGACCCAAGTGTGATCTGCTAAAATAGTGTGATCATCTTGATATTGATAAGTAATTTCAGCGATATGCCGACCATCTCGCTCAATAAAAAACTCGCCACCACGTTGGGTTTGTTGATGTTGAATTTGCATAAGTCCACCTATCAAACTAAATCTATTTTTTTCAATTTGCCACAATCTTGACGAAGTATTGTGCTGAATTTGTACAATACAAATTAAAGTGATTTACCGTGCAAAATAAATTGCACAACATTTAAAATTATGTAATGCTTTACGCAGATTTAGGCAACGTCCTAATCCCAAATTATGTTGAACAAGGGGAGTAGCCTCCTCCAAGCGTTAAAATATAATTTTAACGTGTCAGCGTTTCGTCATTACACTTTGCAAAAAGTCGGACGCTGAGCATAGTGACCTACTTGTTGATTCAAGTGCGCGCTATGTAGGCAAGACCTTGATCATGTTGTTAAAGATGTTTGAAATCATCTGACAACAGGTCAAGGTTTTTTTGTGGCCAGTTGTCTGATGGGGGAGATTTTATGGAATCTATCGGCAATTTATGGCTATACCTAGTCTTTTTTGCAATTGTTGCAGTCATGCTCGCTATCGACCTCTTAGGCTTTAAACAAAAAGCAGGCGAATCGGTCAAAGTCAAAACCGCTGCGTATTGGAGTATCGCCTGGGTCAGTGTGGCAGCTTTATTTGGTGGCGGTTTATGGCTTTATCTTAAACACAGCGTTGGGCTAGAAGTCGCCAATACCAAAGTCATGGAATACTTTGCGGGTTATTTACTGGAAAAATCACTGGCGATAGATAATGTATTCGTGTGGATGATGATCTTCGCCGCATTCGCCATTCCACCGGGCTTACAGCGTAAAATTTTACTCTACGGCGTACTGGGCGCAATTATTCTCAGAACCATTTTTATTTTTATTGGGGCTTGGTTCATACAAGAATTCTCTTGGATTTTGTATATTTTTGGCGCATTTTTGGTGTATACAGGCTTTAAATTCTTAAAAGGCCCAGAACAAGAAGCCAGCAATATTGAAGATATGGCATTATTGAAATGGTTACGCAAACACATGCGGATCACCCCAACACTACAACAAGACAAATTCTTTGTTCGCCAAAATGGTGTACTTTGGGCAACGCCATTATTTTTAGTTTTAATTTTGGTCGAAGCATCTGACGTTATTTTTGCCGTGGATTCCATCCCTGCAATTTTTGCGGTGACTACCGATCCGTTTATTGTACTCACCGCAAATCTTATGGCTATTTTGGGCTTACGTGCCATGTTTTTCTTGCTCTCAGGAGCAGCGACTAAAATGCATTATTTGCCGTATGGACTGGGTTTAATTCTGCTATTTATTGGTTTTAAAATGCTGATGTTAGATGTGTTCCACATGCCTATCTGGATTTCACTCGGCTTTATTGTACTTGTACTGACAATCACTGCGTGGTTATCAATTCGACATAGTCGTAAACACCATGAAACCACATTATAAAATTTAACATTCCTCATCATCGTTGCAAGCCTTCTTTCGAGAAGGCTTTTTGTATTCATTACGCTAAGTTTTAATTTACCGTACGATAAATTTTATCGTACTGCTGCAAGCTACATTTAAGGTACAATCTCTTGAAAAAATGAAAAATGTAGGTTATTTATGCCATCTCCTGTACAACGCACCGCAATTCGTGGTCGCTTTCTTGATTTCAAAAACTGCGTCAGCCAAGCCGATCAAATTTCAGAACAAGTCCGTTATATAGGGGATGGCTTGTTAATTTGTGAACAAGGCAAAATTCAGTGGTTTGGTTCATGGCAAGAAGGGCAGGCACAGCTAAACGCCAACACAGAGTTCCAGCACTATCCTGGCCATCTTATAGTGCCTGGCTTCATCGACACTCATATTCATTTTCCACAGACCGAAATGATTGGCGCGTATGGTGAACAATTACTGGAATGGCTGAATACTTATACTTTTCCGACTGAACTGCAATTTGCAGATAAAGCCTATGCCGATCAGATTGCACAATTTTTTGTGCAGGAATTACTTAAAAATGGCACCACCACAGCCTTGGTGTTTTGTACGGTACATCCTGAATCGGTAGATGCGTTATTCGAGGCGGCTACACAACATCAAATGCGCTTAATTGCAGGCAAAGTGCTGATGGATCGGCATGCGCCCGAAGCATTGTGTGATAGCGCAGACACAGGCTATAAAGACTCTAAAGCCTTGATTGAAAAATGGCATGGAAAAGGACGTAACCTCTACGCGATTACCCCACGTTTTGCACCCACTTCTAGCCCTGAACAACTCGTACGGGCGGGGCAACTTAAAGCCGAATATCCCGATGTTTATGTGCATACCCATTTAAGTGAAAATCACAATGAAATTGCATGGGTCAAACAATTATTTCCAAAGCAAAATGGATATTTAGATGTTTATCATCACTATGGTTTAACAGGCTCACGTTCGGTTTTTGCGCATTGTGTGCATTTAGAAGAGCATGAGTGGCAATGTTTGCATCATACCGATTCTGCAATTGCCTTTTGCCCAAGCTCCAATTTATTTTTAGGCAGCGGCTTATTCCCATTACATAAAACTTGGGAGCGACAGGTGAAGGTCGGTTTAGGTACAGATATTGGCGCAGGCACTTCTTTTAATGTGCTGCATATCCTCAATGAAGCCTATAAAGTACAACAAATGCAAGGGGCAAAACTCTCTGCTTTTGAAGCGTTGTATCACGCCACATTAGGTGCTGCCAAAGCTTTGGACTTAGACGATAAACTAGGTAATTTTAAAGTAGGCAAAGAAGCCGATTTTGTAGTGCTCGATTTAAATGCCACAGCTTTACAACGCTTACGACAACAACGTGCCAAACATCTTGAAGATGCACTATTTGCCCTCATTACTTTAGCAGATGACCGTAATATTCATGCGACCTATATTTATGGACAACGTGCCTACTACCAACCCGATCAAAACTCAGCAACAGGTGGCTAAACCTGCACAACCCACGTATATGAAAGCTATAGGATGGGCGATGCTGATAATCGGTTGTGCCTTGTTGTTACGCTCAGATTCTCATTCTGCACAAAAATGATGCTATTTTAACCATGCAAGCACGTGCAACATCACGCAAGATATATTAAAATTAAGCATATTTTGAGGTGTTGCAGGTCAACACCTTTTTTATTTTTGCTTTTTAGGTATCTACCCATGACAGTTGAAATGCAGGTTTTGATTTCTGCAGAAGAAATCCAAACAAAAGTTCAGGAACTTGGTCAAAAAATTAATGCTCACTATGCCAATAGCGACAAAGAGTTGGTTTTAATTGGCTTATTACGTGGCTCTGTGTTGTTCATGGCAGATTTATGCCGCACCATTCACAAGCCGCATGAACTAGATTTTATGACTGTATCTAGCTATGGCGGAGGCACTGTATCATCACGTGATGTGAAAATTTTAAAAGATTTGGATGGCGAAATTCGCGGTAAAGACGTCTTAGTGGTTGAAGATATTATCGACTCAGGCAACACCTTAAATAAAGTGATGGAAATTTTGCAAACCCGTGAACCAAATTCAATTGAGCTATGTACCTTAATTAGCAAGCCATCACGCCGTGAAATTGAGCTTGAAGTTAAATTTATGGGCTTTGAAATTGAAGATAGATTCATTGTCGGTTATGGCTTAGATTATGACCAAAAATATCGTCATATTCCATTTATTGGCGAAATTGGCTTATAAAGCAAACACGCCACGCTTTAAAAAGTGATCGTTTCAGATCACTTTTTTTATGGCTACAATTTGCACTTCATCTATCTAACAGGACAAAAACACAACATGCTGTAGCATTATTCGACTATTTTCCTTGCGATTTTTCGGCAAAGATAAGTCTGAAACATGATGTAAAACATAAACAAAGATAACAAGGAGCTGCTCATGTGGTCATTAATAGTCGCAATTGTGGTGGGTTTTATTGCAGGTTTAATCGCCCGTGCAATTCATCCTGGAGATGATAAAGCAGGGTTTATTGTCACCACCTTACTTGGGATTGCAGGATCTTTATTAGCAACCTATGCAGGTCGTATGATGGGATTATATGGTGATGGTTCTGCCGCAGGTTTTATTGCTTCCATCATTGGTGCGCTGATTATTCTGTTTATTTATAATATTTTTACGAAAAAATCTCGTGCTTAAATCCTATATTAACTCCTGTAATTTTTTCAGACAAATATCTTCTCTCAATAAAAAACCGCCCAAATTTGAGGCGGTTTTTTAGATCTACTTTGCAATCACGAATTTCAGGTTTGCTCTGAGATACATGTTATAACTGTATTTGCCAATATCAGATCAAAATAGCCGTTCTTAAAGATCGAATTCTTTAAAAATCTGTTCAATTTGTGCCGCAGGATATGCGCCCATGACTTTAAAGCCATTCGAGAAAATAATCGCAGGCGTACCGCTTACACCTAAACGATGCGCTAAAGCCATGTTGCGTTCCACAGGGTTGGCACAACTGCTTTGACTGGTAGGCAATTGCGCTTTTGTGATCAGGTTTTCCCAAGCAAGAGCAGGGTTTTTCTCACAATATACCTGTTTAGACGGCGCAACAGAATGCGCTTTTAACGGCAAAATAAAGGTATAAATAGTAATATTATTCAGCTTTTTTAATTCAGCCTCAAGCTGTTTACAATATGGGCAATTTGGGTCAGAAAAGATCGCAATCTGACGTTTTCCAGTACCTCGCACACTTTTGATTGCATCTTGTAACGGTAACTTTTTCCAATCGACACTATTTTGTTGGATTAATAAATCTTTGGTCAGGTTATGCTGATCCTTTAAACGAATCATTGAACCCGCCAAAATATGTTGCGCATCTTCATTCAAATACACCACTTGACCATCCATAGAGGCACTATAAATACCTTTCATTTCTGTGGCTTGAATATTGTCTAATTTCAGTTGCGGATGCTGTTGTTTGACATTTTTACTAACCGTTGCAACATCTGCCATGCTCACCGCACTGCACAATCCCATGAAGACAGCTAAACTCAATTGTCTAATCATATGTTTCATCTAAATAAAATAAATTTAGCCTGATTCTAAGCTAATAGTTGTACAGAATTCAGTATTTCTAAGCCCAAATTACCCAATTGCTACAACTCATTGAGTCACGCATCGCTTTAGGTTTCACGTGGAACATTCAAGCCTGATGGTGGATTAATTTCTAAAGAAATAAGGACGATTTCTTCATGAATGGCGAGGGCGGTGCAGACTTGATCTGCGTCTAAATCGTATACAGTTTCCAATGCCAAGATAGAGTTTATGAAGTTACAGAAACGCTATGCTTAACCACAAATAGGCTTGACCACATTCAAGACTTGTCTTTACACTGAGTGATATTTCTCACTTTTTGAGAGCTAAGCTCAACAGTTTAGCCATCAATCGAGTTTTTTATGACTCATTCTCATCCTTGGCATCCTTTTGTGATGATCGGTCTTGCTCTGATTATTGGCACGATGGGCACAGCACTTGCAAGCCCCCCTGTACCCAATTTATCAGGAAGTGTGGCAGCTTTTACCAAGCCATATCACCTTTATTTTTGTGTCTTATATGCTCGGTTGTTTGGCCACCTTGCTCTTTTTAGGGCGTACCAGCAACAGTATCGGCTTTTTAAAAACCCTAGAACTGGGTTTAATAATCATCACTCTCGGACTGATTCTGTCGATGTTTGCCACCAATCCGCTTTGGCTTGCTTTGGGGCGTTTTGTGATTGGGATTGCTTCAGGTCTAATGACCACATCGGCGTTAATTGGCTTAATGTGGAGTATCCCTAAATCACATAAAGCGCATGCACCACAGCTCAGTTCAGTCATTACCGCAATTGGATTTGGCTTAGGTCCTTTGCTCGGTGGCGGTGTGGCGCAATTTTCAGCAGCGCCTTTGTTTAGTCCATATATTCCAGTCATTTTGGGTGCAGTACTATGTTTTATTGGATTGTTAGGTTTAGCACCACCTGAATTTACGCCACAAGCCTTCTCGATTGCCCCAAAATTAGAACGCCCAGAACCACGCTTTCATGCAGAATTTTACATTACGGGTTTAACCGCATTCTGTGTTTTTGCTGCATTTAGTTTATTTGCTTCACTCTCTCCATCTTTTGTGCAAATGATTATTCCATGGCACGGGCCTTTGGTCAGTGGTTTGGCTATCACCTGTATTTTGCTAATTTCAGCATTAGTACAGTATTTTTCCAAAGCCATTCCTGCACAAAAATGCCTAAATTTTGGGCTGTATTTACTGTTATTCAGTTTATTGGTACTCGGTTTATGTATGTATTTACACTGGAGTTTTCTATTTTTTGTCAGTGATCTACTGCTAGGAATAGGACACGGGTTAGCATTGATTGGCGCTTTTGGCTTAATCCATAGCATGACCAATCTACAGAATCGCGCTGCAGTGATGTCAACCTATTTATTTGTGGGCTATTTAGGCACAATTCTGCCAATTATTGCAGTGGGTTATCTGGCTGATCATTTTGGGTTAACCACTGCTGTACTTAGCTTTTGTACAGCCATCTGCTTATTGTGTGGCTACATCATTATTTGGTATCGACAGTTGCAGAACAAACCTATTTTAGGATCAAGTTTCATCTAAACGACAAACTAAAATCAGGATATGGTTTGGATCAACCGAGCTTATTCAAACCTTGTAGAGAAATGGAACTATTCTTTTGTTTTGATCTCAAACTTAGCAACCATTATTTTTCGTTGATGGTTTGATGCTCTACCTCTTTGATCAAAAAATAATTCAAAAAAGTCCGAATGACAGCAATGATCGCCAATTTAATCAGGCTATCTAAATCTGGATCTAAGTTAGTGGCTAAAATGTCTGCAGCCAACTGAAATTCAAGCGCCGTCGCAAGCCAATCCCCAAAACAATAACGTGCAGTACGCCCTGATTTTAACTAAACCAGCACCAATAAAGTTTTAAGTAGACCAATCATCACAGAAATGGTTTCAAGTGACAATTGCAGAAAATGAACCGAAGAAATAAGTATTTCACGTAAAAAAACCAGTTCAAACATCCAAAAATCTCCATCAGAGATTTCATCTCATGCTTTTAGGATTTTATTGAGCGCCAATCTTTGATTATTTTCTCATCATAGCTTTAAATGCTGCGGTTTAAAAAGACTTAGGTGATTTGAACAAGCGCTTATGATGAAAAGGAGACTAAAACAATATGCAAAGTGATGTTTTTTAACAATATATAGTAAATACCAGAAAAATAAAAAAGCACTAAGTTATTAAAACTTAATGCTATTTAATTCTCACTGGAACTTATTAGAACTTATTGGAATATTGGCTCAATCTTAGATTACTTTCCTATGCAGAAGGATCCAAAAATTTTTCCCAACAAATCATCTGCAGAGAAGTCGCCAGTGATTTCACCCAAAGCATTCTGCGCAAGACGTAACGACTCGGCCACCAATTCCCCCGCATGATAGACCACCAATTGCTCACGTGCCTCAGCTAAATACTGCTGCGTGCGCTTCATTGCGTCTAAATGACGAGTACGTGCAATAAAGGTATCTTCTTCAGGTTGAAAGCCTGCATGCGCTGTAATCGCCTCTATGAGCGATTGAACACCTGTTTCTTGCTTGGCCGACACCGTAATATGTCTAAAACCATTAAAATCTGAAATTGCAGCTTCTACACCCGTTAAATCACATTTGTTGCCAATCAACATTAAGCGCTTCGGTTCAATATATTCAGCAAAATAATGCTGTGCCAATTGCAATGGATCTTCGTTTTGACTCAAGTCATAAACCAATAACAATAAATCTGCTTGTTCAATTTCTTTGATCGCGCGGCGAATCCCTTCCTGCTCCACAATATCACCTGTTTCACGTAAACCTGCGGTATCGGTCAGGGTAATTGGTAATCCATTTAGGGTAATTTTTTCATGCAATACGTCACGTGTAGTACCCGCAATATCGGTCACAATCGCACGTTCAATGCCCGCCAAGGCATTAAGTAGGGAAGATTTACCTGCATTGGGTTTGCCTGCAATCACCACTTGTAAACCTTCACGCAACAATTGTCCCTGACGCGCAGATTGTTGCACAGCAGTCACCGAAGCAGCAACTTCATCTAGCAAATTGAGGATTTTCCCATCGGCCAAAAAGTCAATTTCTTCTTCAGGAAAATCAATGGCAGCTTCAACATGCAAACGTAAGTGAATTAACTGCTCTAACACAGTATTCACTTTAGTAGAAAAAGCCCCTTGCAGGGAACGTACAGCAGAACGCGCAGCGGCTTGTGAGGTGGCATCAATTAAATCGGCAATGGCTTCGGCCTGTACCAAATCTAGCTTGCCATTTTCAAAGGCGCGCATCGAAAATTCACCTGCTTTGGCAGCCGTTGCACCGAGTTCCAGTAAACGAGCCAATAAGGCATTTTGAATCACTGGGCCGCCATGCCCTTGTAGTTCCACCACATCTTCGCCAGTAAATGAATTAGGATTTGGGAAACAAATCACCAACCCTTCATCCATGACTTCATTGGCAGCATCGTAAAATTGGCGAAAACCTGCATAACGCGCTTTGGGTAAGTCTTTTTGGGTCAATGCTGCGGCAATCGCATAGGCTTTTGGTCCCGACAGGCGAATCACCCCCACACCACCACGGCCAGGTGGAGTCGCGATTGCGGCAATGGTGCTGCGGTTATACATAAAATTCACCTAAAACTTTCAAAATATATGCAAAGAAAAATCCGCCTAAGATTACCATCTTAAGCGGATTTATTCAGCAGCTCAGCCATACTTAATTGACTGGAGTTGCCTCTTCTCGTTTAGCGCGGTCTTTTTCAACACTTTTGTTGATCAAGCTTTGCTGCAAAATCGTAATCAAGTTGTTGACAATCCAGTACAGAACTAGACCTGCAGGGAAGAACAATAAGAATACGGTAAATACCACAGGCATAATGCGGAAGATTTTTGCCTGCATTGGATCTGTTGGCTGTGGGTTCAACATTTGTTGAACATACATGGTCACACCCATCAATAATGGCAAGATAAACCAAGGGTCCATTGCCGATAAGTCTTGAATCCAACCTAACCACGGTGCATGGCGTAACTCTACCGATTCCATCAATACCCAGTACAAGGCAAGGAAAATTGGCATTTGTAGTAACAATGGCAAACAACCTGACAGTGGATTCACTTGTTCACGTTTATAAAGTGCCATCATTTCTTGCGAGAAACGCATACGGTCTTCGCCAAATTCTTCTTTCATGCGCTGCATTTCTGGCGCAATCACACGCATTTTCGCCATTGAACGATAGCTCTTAGACGATAACGGCCAAAGAATAAGTTTGACAAGAACGGTTAATAAGATGATTGACCAACCCCAGTTGCCCACTAAGCCATGGAAGAATTGCAAACCAATAAACAATAATTTTGCAATTGGCCATAACCAGCCATAATCCACAGTTTGGTTCAAACCTGTCGCTAAGTCTTTCAATTCAGACTGAATTTTTGGACCCGAGTAGAAAGTCGCATCAACTTCTGCCACGGTACCTGCAGGCACATTAATGGTTGGTGAGGTAAAGCCAATGATGTTCATTTCATCGCTAGATTTACGTGATTCCAACTTCGCTGCATACGGTTGACCATCGGCCTGGGTCAATTTTAACTGACCCGGAACCCAAGCACTCACGAAGTAATGCTGAACCATTGCCACCCAACCGCCAGTTGCTTCAACATTCAATTTTTCATCATTAAAATTGTCAAATTTCAACTTGTTGTAGTGTTCTTCAGGTGTCCCCCATGCGCCGCCAAGGAAAGTACCCAAGGTAAAAATACCTTGATCTGACTTGCCAGGATCGTCTGAATTATCCCGTTTCAGCTGACCAAACATCTGACCTTGCCAGTTTTGGCTGCTGCGGTTAATCACTTTGTGATTCACCACCACAGGATATTCACCTTCAGTAAAACTAAAGGTTTTGATGATTTCTACACCATCGGCAGTTTTATATACCATTGGGACAGTTAAAGTTTTAACTGTTTCACCCGCTTTATTTTTGCTTTCTTTGGCATCGGCTAAGCTATAAGTTGATTTTTCAATTTCATAGCTTGGGCGGCCATTACGGCTACTGTCTGGACCATTCAGCCCGATTAACCCAGATTGCGCGACATAGGTGCGCTTAGCATCGCTTTCCAGCATGACGAAAGGATCGTCACTGTCTTTATTTTTGTCATGATTGAGTAATTCAACACGAACAATATCACCACCTTTTGGATTGATCCAAAGATGATAAAGGTCAGTTTGTACTGAAATAAGCTGCTGACTTACAGGTGCTGTGGCATCGGTTGTTTGCTGTGCAGGAATATTTGCTTGCGGTACATCAGAAGCTGCTGTAGCCGTTTGGCCATTCGGCAAATCTGCAGATACTTCATGAGAAACAACGGCAGTTTTTTGCTGCGGTGCTGTTTCAGCATTTCCATAATCTTTTTGCCACGCCAAAATGAGCAAATATGCGACGACAAACATGGCCCCGAGAATTGCAAACCTGGCCCATTGTTGCATATCTATTACCCCAAGTGGTTAGAGTGATTTTGGTTCAATAAACGATCACGAAAGGGTACAGTAATGTGATGCGTTTGAGAATCTATTTGCTGAAATGAAATAAAACGAATGACTTTTGGCGGGACTGGATCATAGCCCGAACCACCCCTCGGATGACAACGACAAATACGTTTTGTAGCCAGCCACACACCACGAACAGCACCATGCGTATGCACTGCTTCCAAAGAATAATGAGAACATGTTGGAATATAGCGACAGCGCGGTCCCAATAAAGGACTAATCGCGATCTGATAGAAACGTATCAACCAATGCAGTAAACGTACCATTGGCCATCTCTACTTTTGTGGGGAGGGAGCTATTTTTGAATGCTTTTTGGCTAGACGTTGTAACTTCTGCCAAGCAAATTGTAATTGCTGATGCAATTCCGCATTAGATACCGTATCTACCCCAACTTTGGGCATTACCACAATATCTAAGTCATTTAATTGCCGTTGGTGTAAGCGAAAACTTTCGCGAGCAAGTCGTTTTACTCGATTTCGTTCGTGTGCACGACGCACTTTCTTTTTTGCAACGACAAGACCCAAACGGCTATTCGGCAGTTCGGAATGTTTTGCAAGAAATAAGAAATGGGGTTGATGCACTTTAAAAAGCGCACCATCAAACACACCTTTATAATCGGCAGCACAGCGTAATCTCAACTCTGTGCTGAAGCCATAAAGTGTTGTCATAACACCCAAGAGTCGATTCAGCGTGACTGTATTAAACAGTTAAGCTGTGACGACCTTTTGCACGACGGCGAGCCAATACTTGACGACCAGCTTTAGTAGCCATACGAGCACGGAAACCATGAACGCGCTTACGCTTTAATTCAGATGGTTGAAATGTACGTTTCATATCGAAACTCCAAAAATGATCTTTCTATAAAGGTCCGCGATTTTAGTGCTCATTGCTTGAGCTGTCAATGAAAAACACGGTTTCTTGCAAAATAAGCCTAAATTTTTCTTTTTAACAAGTTTTCGCTCAATTGACTGGTTGACCATACAAATTAAAGTATACACAAGATAAATGATTGTTTATGCTTGACTAATAAGTTATTAACAGTATTATTCACACAATTATCCACAAGCTCATTCTGTTTAATTTTAAAAATCCTGTTTTGAATTTAAATTTAAACTCAGATTGAATTATCCACAGTTGCAACGGATCTTATAAATAAATTCAAATTTATAAATTTAAATTTATTACTATTAGAGACGCATTTTTCTGTTGAAAACCCACTTTTTCTCTTATAAAACAAATTTTTGAATTGTGGATATCTATGTTTCTATGATTTTAATACTTTGCGGATAACTTTGTGCTATATTTTATCCACACCTTGCGGATAAACTTATCCACACCGCGTTTTAAATTTAAATTCAGGTTTGATGATTCCTTTTTTGAGCGATTTTGCTGATTTTGTCATGACAGATGTGGATAACTTGGTTAGAATGGCGACCCGCTCAGGCGGTCGAGAGACGTTTTAAATTTAAAAATGGATTAGATAGGGGTTTCACATGCTTTGGACGGACTGCTTAAATCGCTTGCGACAAGAGCTCTCTGGAAATGTCTTTACAATGTGGATTCGCCCATTGGTGGCAGAAGAAGTTGAAGATACATTAAAACTTTATGCGCCTAATCCTTATTGGACGCGTTACATTCAAGAACATCATCTGGAATTGATTACCATTTTGGCAGAGCAGTTGTCTGAGGGGCGCGTGCGTAAGGTCGAAATTTTAGTCGATTCGCGCCCAGGTGCGATTTTATCGGCCAGTGAACAACCTGCGACCACCACTGCTGCGTTGGAGTCTAGTCCTGCGCCTGTGGCCAAGCCTAAACGTGAAAAAGAAGAAAGTTCTGCAAAAAGCCGTAAACGTCAACTTAATCCGTTATTTACCTTTTCCTTATTTGTGGAAGGTCGTTCTAACCAAATGGCTGCGGAAACCTGTCGCAAGGTATTGACCCAATTAGGGGCTTCACAGCACAACCCTTTATTTTTGTATGGCCCAACAGGTTTGGGTAAAACTCACTTGATGCAAGCAGTAGGCAATGCGTTGTTGCAAGCCAAACCGAATGCGCGGGTGATGTACATGACAGCAGAAAGTTTTGTGCAGGATTTTGTCAGCTCTTTGCAACAGGGGAAAGTCGAAGAATTTAAGAAAAACTGCCGTTCTTTAGATTTGTTATTGGTGGATGACATTCACTTATTGGCGGGTAAAGAAGCCAGTTTGGTCGAGTTTTTCTACACCTTCAACGCTTTATTGGATGAATCTAAACAAATTATATTGACTTCAGACCGTTATCCTAAGGAATTAACCGAATTGGATGCACGTTTGGTGTCACGTTTTTCTTGGGGTTTATCAGTCGGGGTGGAACCGCCAGATATTGAAACCCGAATTGAAATTTTATTAAAAAAAGCCGAAAGCAGCGCCGTGGATTTACCACGTAACTGTGCTTTATTTATTGCCCAGCAAGTGGTGGCTAATGTGCGTGAACTTGAAGGCGCACTCAATAAAGTGGTGGCAATTTCCCGTTTTAAAGGCACCCCAATTGATCTAGATGTGGTGCGTGAATCTCTAAAAGATGTCTTGGCAATTCGCGCGCGTACCATCAGTACCGAAAATATTCAGCGGGTAGTGAGTGAATATTTCCGCATTCCACTCAAAGAATTGGTGGGGCCAAAACGTACCCGTATTTATGCGCGTCCACGTCAGTTGGCAATGGGCTTGGCACGTGAGCTGACAGGTGACAGTTTCCCTGAAATTGGTATGGCGTTCGGTGGGCGTGATCACAGTACCGTGATGCATGCCTGTGAAAAAGTACAAAGCCTGCGTGAAGAAGATCCGATCTTTAACGAAGACTATAAAAACCTACAACGATTGTTGCAAAGTTGACCGAATTTGCTCAAATTCTGTTCTTGCCATGCAGCGGCTTTTGCCGCATAGTACACTGCTAAAAAACCTATTTTATACTCCAATCTTCAGTTGTTAGAGGAATGCACCGTGCGTTTAAAAATCGCGAAAGAAAGCTTACTGAATGTTCTGTCACATGTCGTAGGAGCGGTTGAACGTCGCCATACCTTAAATATTTTATCCAATGTCAAAGTTCAGGTGACTGAGCAAGCCTTAACCATTACTGGTTCTGACTTGGAAGTGGAGTTGGTTGCGAGTACGAATCTGACTGAAGGGGCATGTTTACAGGCAGGGGAAACCACAGTGCCTGCACGTAAACTGATGGATATTTGTAAATCTTTGCCAAGCGCAGCTTTGATTGATTTGCAAATCACTGAAGATCAACGTTGTATTTTAAAATCAGGCAATAGCCGCTTTGTGTTAGGCACTTTGCCTGCAGAAGATTATCCATTATTGGCCACAGAAAATGCTCAAGGCACGCAAGTGACCGTCACTGAGCGTGAGTTGAAGCGTTTGTTTGAAAAAACCGCGTTTGCTATGGCAGTGCAGGATGTACGCTTTTATTTAACTGGTACTTTGCTAGAAATTGATGAAAATCAATTACGAGCTGTGACCACAGACGGTCACCGTTTGGCCTTGTGTGAAACAGCGGCTTCTTCGACCGCCACACAATTAATTCAATCCATTGTGCCGCGTAAAGCTGTGGCTGAATTACAGCGTTTGCTGAGCATTGAAGATGAACAACTGGCACTTTTAATTGGGCGTGAATTGTTGAATGTGACCATTCGCACCCCAAGCCGTGACAAAGAACAAGCAGAAATTACCGTGCGTTTTACCACTAAATTAATTGATGGTAAGTTCCCAGATTATCGCCGTGTGATTCCACGTGGTGGTGATAAAAACGTGCTTATCGCGCATGATGTATTTAAACAATCTTTACAGCGTGTGGCGATTTTAAGTAATGAAAAATTGCGTGGCGTATTCCTGAATTTTAGTGCGGACACTTTGCAGTTACGCGCCAATAACCCGGAACAAGATGAAGCAATTGAAGATTTAGCGATTCAATATGCCGATTCACCGTTGGAAATGTCATTTAATGCACAGTATTTATTGGACGTATTAGGGGCATTGGATGGCGATGGTGTATCGATGACCATGACCGAAGCTAACCAATCGGTATTGGTACAAGATCCAGCACATCAAGATCAAACCTATGTTGTGATGCCAATGCGTGTTTAAGTGAGCAGTTTATTTCAAGATTAAATCTAGCTGAATCATGCATATTACGCGTTTACATATCGAGCGTGTTCGGAACTTAAAAGCGGTTGCACTTCATGAGTTGCAGCCGTTTAACGTCTTTTATGGGCAAAATGGTTCAGGTAAAACTTCGATTTTAGAAGCGATTCATTTATTGGCGACAGGGCGTTCTTTTCGCACTCATATTCCTAAAAATTACATTCAGAACAGCAGCCAAGATGCGATTGTATTTGCCCAGTCTTTGACTGAAAAAATTGGCATGCAAAAAATGGCATCGGGTGAGCACTTGATTAAGGTCAATGGTGACCCTGTTGCGACCCAAGGGCAATTGGCTAAAATTCTGCCTTTACAGCATATTGACCCACTCAGTACCGATATTATTGACCATGGTGCAAAACCACGGCGGCAACTGTTGGACTGGCTGATGTTCCACGTGGAACCAGAGTTTTATCACGCTTGGCAATATTATTCACGTGCCTTAAAACAGCGTAATAGTCTGCTTAAATCACAGCGACATTTAAGTTTGTCGGACTTAGAACCGTGGAGTAAAATGCTCAGTGATTATGGTGAGATTTTGCATCGGCAGCGCTTAGGCACCGTGGAACAATGGCAGCAATTTTTTGCGCAAGATTTACAGTATTTACTGCCTGATTTACACATTAGTTTGGAATACAGCGCAGGCTTTCATACCGAAACAGGCTTGTTGAATGATCTGTGTAATTATCATCAAAAAGATGTGGAACGTCGCTATACCGAATATGGGCCACACCGTGCCGATTTACGCTTAAAAACCCCAATGGGCGATGCTGATGTGGTGCTGTCACGTGGGCAGAAAAAGCTATTGATTATGGCATTAAAACTGTCACAGATTGCAATGCTGCATGCGTCTAATAAGGAAACTGTGGTATTATTAGATGATCTGACAGCAGAATTAGATTTAAGCGCACAACAACGTTTAATTGAACGATTAAGCCAATTGGGTAGTCAAGTTTTTATTACCACTTTAGATCATCAATCCGTGCAACAACACTTACAAGCGTTGTCGATTCCTTATCGCTTATTTCAGGTCGATCATGGAACGGTGCAGGCTGTTGAGCAATAATTTTTTTATCTTTGGATAGACCTATTTTTCACTAGGGAGAAACCATGAGTTCAGAAGATCAATCTGCCTCTACTACAGAACAAACCATTGAAAAGGCTTATGATTCCTCTAGTATCAAAGTATTGCGTGGCCTAGATGCTGTTCGTAAACGCCCAGGCATGTATATCGGTGATACAGATGATGGTACAGGTTTGCATCACATGGTGTTCGAGGTGGTCGATAACGCTATTGATGAAGCTTTGGCGGGTCATTGTGATGAAATCTTGGTGACTATCCATGAAGATGAATCTGTTAGTGTATCTGACAATGGTCGTGGTATTCCAACCGATATTCACCCTGAAGAAGGTGTCTCTGCGGCACAGGTTATTCTGACGATTCTGCACGCAGGTGGTAAGTTCGATGATAACAGTTATAAAGTCTCGGGCGGTTTGCACGGCGTTGGTGTGTCAGTGGTCAACGCTTTATCGAGTAAACTTGAATTAACGATTAAACGCGCGGGTCAAATTCACCAACAGGAATACCGTCATGGTGATCCGCAATATCCTCTGAAAGTGGTCGGCGAAACTGATCAATCAGGCACGACTGTGCGTTTTTGGCCAAGTGCTGAAACTTTTAGCCAAACTATTTTTAATGTTGATATTTTGGCGCGCCGTTTGCGTGAACTGTCGTTCTTAAACGCGGGCGTACGTATTGTATTGCGTGATGAACGTGTCAATTTAGAACATATTTTTGACTATGAAGGCGGTTTGTCTGAATTTGTGAAATATATCAATGCAGGCAAAACCCATCTGAATGAGATTTTTCATTTCACCACGCAGGCTGAAAACGGAATTACCGTAGAAGTTGCTTTGCAGTGGAATGATTCCTATCAGGAAAACGTACGTTGCTTTACCAATAACATTCCACAAAAAGATGGTGGAACGCACTTGGCAGGCTTCCGTGCTGCGCTGACCCGTGGTTTAAATAACTACATGGAAAGCGAAAATATCCTGAAAAAAGAAAAAGTTGTGGTGTCAGGCGATGATGCACGTGAAGGTTTAACCGCGATTGTGTCGGTCAAAGTGCCAGATCCAAAATTCTCATCACAAACCAAAGAAAAATTGGTGTCGAGTGAAGTGAAACCTGCCGTAGAGCAGGCCATGAATAAATCTTTCTCTGAATATTTATTGGAAAATCCACAAGCAGCAAAATCTATCGCGGGTAAAATTATTGATGCAGCGCGTGCTCGTGATGCAGCGCGTAAAGCCCGTGAAATGACGCGTCGTAAGAGTGCTTTGGATATTGCAGGTTTGCCAGGAAAATTGGCCGACTGTCAGGAAAAAGACCCAGCATTATCTGAATTATATCTGGTCGAGGGTGACTCTGCAGGTGGTTCGGCTAAACAAGGTCGTAATCGTAAAATGCAGGCGATTTTGCCACTGAAAGGTAAAATCCTCAACGTGGAACGGGCCCGTTTTGACAAGATGATTTCATCGGCAGAAGTAGGTACTTTAATTACTGCTTTGGGCTGTGGTATTGGTCGTGAAGAATATAACCCAGACAAACTGCGTTATCACAAAATCATCATCATGACCGATGCTGACGTAGATGGTTCACATATTCGTACCTTGCTCTTGACCTTCTTCTTCCGTCAAATGCCAGAATTGGTCGAGCGCGGTCATATTTATATCGCACAGCCACCATTGTATAAGCTGAAAAAAGGCAAGCAGGAACAGTACATCAAAGATAACGATGCTTTAGAAACCTATTTAATTTCTAATGCGATTGATGAACTGGAGCTGCATGTGAGTGCTGATGCACCTGCAATTCGTGGCGAGGCTTTAGCCAAAGTCATTGCTGATTATCAAACATCACAAAAGAGTTTGAGTCGTTTAACGCTGCGTTATCCTGCAAGTCTGTTGGATGGTTTATTGGAGCTAGATGCCTTTAAAATTGATCAAGCAGCAGATCAGGCCTATGTGCAACAATGGGGCGAGCAATTACGTCAAAGCATTGAACGATTACAGCCAAGTTTGCGTCCTGAATTAAGCATCGAACAGTTTGAAAAAGAAGATGCGGATGGTCAAAAATCTGCAACGTATTGGCCACGAATCACGGTATATGTGCACAACTTGCCACATACTTATTTGCTAGACACAGGTTTGCTAGGTTCAGCTGAATATGCACGTTTGCTGAAGAATTCAAAAAGCTGGTTTACGCTGCTTGAAGAAGGTGCATACTTGGAAAAAGGTGAACGTAAAATTACTGTCAACAATTTCCATCAAGTGTGGCAACACATTTTACAAGACTCGCGTCGCGGCATGATGATTCAGCGCTATAAAGGTCTAGGTGAGATGAACGCGGAACAGCTTTGGGAAACCACCATGGACCCAGAAAACCGCAATATGTTGCAAGTCACCATTGATGATGCCATTGAAGCAGACCGCATGTTCTCTTGCTTAATGGGCGATGATGTAGAACCACGTCGTGCCTTTATTGAAGAAAATGCCTTAAATGCAGATATTGACGCTTAATTCGTCCAAATCATCCGCATAACCCAAAGCACTCTACGGAGTGCTTTTTTGTGTTTGGCTTTTGTTGTTGTCATGATTCATCCAAATAACTTTTATAAAACTGACTTATTGTTCTGTCATGCTGAGCCACATTAAGCCAAAAATAGAGGAGAATCATTAAGATGGATAATCAATTAGAACAAGCACGTGATGCGTGGGTGAATGCCTTTTTTACTGGCAATGTGGAGCTGTTAGCACATTATGAAGATGAAGATTTCAAAGTGGTTTATACGGCAGAATCACGCGTGGAAAATCGTGAAACACGTTATGCCAATATTCAGCATGCAGTAAACAATGGCGTCTGGAAACCGATCAAACCGAATGTTGAATCAGAAGAATATGAGTTCGATCGTGAGCAACTTAACTGTCGGATTCAAATTGGTTTGGCGGATGATCAAGGGTATATTCAAGAAATCTGGCGATATCTTCAGGGCTGGAAAATACAAGAATTATGTATCAGTAAGGAAAAAGTGGCTGCTGAATAGCAGCGATTTTCTGTGAATCAGTGAGATTCAATGACTTAAAATAACCATGAAAGAATGAGCTGATTTGGCTTTAATTTGGGTTTTGAATTTAAAATAACTGTTGGTTTGAGCTGTGGATAACCGAGTTTTTGCTTTTAAATTTAAATTTCAGATTTTTGAATTTAAAAGTTGTGCTGAGTTTTAAATTCAAAACTTCTTGCTTGGTGGCTATGTGGGCATATTTTTATTATGGGTAGGTAGTGTCATACAACTGTAGTATGTTGCGGGATTGATAAGTGAAAATAAAAAAACACAGAGACGGCATGTAAACATCTTGAGCGATCAGTTACAGAACTTCATGTCACAACGCAACCTTGACCAAGCAATTGCAAGCACTAGAAATGCAAGTGTCCAAATTCAAGAAATAAATGAGCCTAAAAAGAGTTATGGACTGAGAATTGGCAGCTAACGATCTAAATTACATTCACTAAAGGAAATATTAAATAAAAAACGTTAATATTTAATTTTTAAATTAACTAATTGAAAAAAATGAAAAAACGATTCGCATTGAGTTTACTTGTATCATCGATGTCTGTTTTTGCTGTTTCACCTACGTTTACACCCCAAAACCTAGAAGGATTTAAAGGTGTTCAAAAAGATAGTATGTCTCGCTTGAGGGTTAACCTAACAGTTTCTAGTAATAATGATGCTGGAGAGATTAGTATTTCTAATTTCACTTTATGTTCAGCAACTGCTTGTTGGAAAGCTGAGGTTAATAAGGATGTACCTGTTGTAAATAGCAGTACCACTAGAGGGCACCTAATAGCAGATGTATTCATTCCAAAGAATGAAAAAATTAGAGAAGTTTTCTTTGAACCGACTACAGCTAAACAGTCAATTGAAGGTGATTTAAAGTTTAAAGAAGCAGTAAAAATTGATCCTGAATATCAAGGACAAAATTTATATATTGTTTTAGATAAAACTAATAAAGGAAATGGTGTATTGCGCTATTTTCCAGTAGCAAGTACTTCGTTACCTTTTAACCCTGAACTAAAATATTATCTAATTGATCCAAAGTTTAATCAGTCAATTAATTTGAATAGTAAAAGTACCATTACTTTTCCATCTAAATTCTTGGCTCAACCTCAACTATTCACTATTGCTGAGCATAACGTAGGTAAGAAATTTCCAATGCTTGATATATACCCTTATATCAAGGGAAGTAATAACCTCAAGATTAAGTTAGCCGAAGTGAATAAAGGTGCTAATACTAAGACTACGATTCAGCTACCAAAATCATTAAATTTTTCGGAAATCGTTTCTACTGAAACTCGTTTGATTGAGGGATCTGATACTCCAGTCGTGCCGCGCAACAAGTCTTTATGGCTGCGGCTGCTGCAATTTGTGCATCTACAATAAGAGATGGATCCGTAAATTTGAACAACTCCTATAAGTGATATTCTGCTCCTCAAATGATGTTATAAACATCAATATATGGAGTATTTTATGGCACGTAGACCAAGAAGAA
>NZ_BPPH01000020.1:0-36834 GCF_021602765.1 Acinetobacter sp. KAM396 | reverse complement strand
ACCTGATCCCTTCCCGAACTCAGAAGTGAAACCTCTTCGCGCTGATGGTAGTGTGGGGTTACCCATGTGAGAGTAAGTCATCGCCAGCTCATTATTCAAAACACCCTCAACTAGCGTTGGGGGTGTTTTTTTATGCAGGAAAGAAAATATTAAGAGGAATAATCACATTTTATTGTGTTTAAAATAATAATAAATCCATAATTAATAAAAGGTTTTAGACTAATGTTGAATTTTTATTTTTCTTGTTTTGTGTGAAAGTTACACAATCTACTTAAATAGCAAAAGTGGGCATGGATGACTGATAAAAATGAAAGTCTTCACTGTAAAAATTGCTATTTAAGCTTACTGAAACACAAACTCACAGGAGGTGAGGAATGACACATCAAGCAATTAACGTGAATGATGTCATTGATCACGCAAAATTCAAACCATTTCATTTCAATGTCGTGGCATGGTGTCTACTGATCATTTTATTTGATGGCTATGACTTGGCAATTAATGGGGTCGTTTTACCCTTATTGATGGATGAGTGGGGCTTGAGTGCTGTTCAGGCGGGGATGCTCGCGAGTACTGCATTGGCAGGTATGATGTTTGGCGCGATGATTTTTGGTTCTTTAGCCGATAAAATTGGTCGTAAGAAAGTCATCATGATCTGTATCGTTCTGTTTAGTGGTTTAACCTTTGCAGGTGGCTTCGCCTCTAATCCAACTGAGTTTGCGATTTTACGTTTCTTGGCGGGTTTAGGCATTGGTGGTGTAATGCCAAACCTTGTGGCCTTAACTTCTGAATATGCACCTAAAACCATGCGTAGCACCTTAGTGACTACTATGTTTAGTGGTTATGCTGTAGGTGGTGTAATGGCAGCCTTACTTGGCTCATGGTTTACCCCAAGTTTTGGCTGGGAAATCATGTTCTTTATTGCAGGTATCCCATTGTTTTTATTGCCTGTGATTTGGAAATTCTTGCCAGAATCTTTAACCTTTATTGTCAAAGAAAATAAGCAAGATCAAGCCCGTCCAATCGTAGCGCGTTTAGCACCAGATTTAAAAATTACCCAAGACACCACTTTTGAATTGTATCAGGTTGGTGTGCCTGAAGCTGCTAACGTGGTGAGCTTGTTCAAACGCGGTCGTGCAGTGAATACTTTATTGTTCTGGTTAGCGTTCTTTACTTGTCTATTAACCATGTATGCACTCAGCAGCTGGTTGCCAAAACTGATGATGGCGGCAGGCTATTCTATGGACAACAGCTTAATGTTCATGATGGTGATGAACGTAGGTGCAGTCGTTGGTATCGTGGGTGGTGGTATTTTAGCAGACCGTTTCCACTTAAAACCTGTATTGATGTTCTTGGGAATCATGGGTGCATTGGTGATGAGCCTCATGGGCTTCCAATCTAATCAATTCTTACTTTACATCTTAGTATTCTTGGCGGGTGCAACATCTATTGGTTCACAAATGTTGTTGTATAGCTATGTGGCACAATATTACCCACTTGCGGTACGCTCAACAGGTATTGGCTGGTCATCTGCCATTGGTCGTATGGGTGCGATTGTGGGTCCAATTTTAATTGGCGGCTTATTGGGTATGAATTTACCTGCACACTTCAACTTTATGGCAGTAGGTTTGCCAGTTTTGATCACTGCAATTGCGGTTGCCTTGATTATGAGTGAAGATGAAGCTGAGCAAATTAAAGCAGGCAAAGCAGTTGCTGCCAAAGCTTAAACTTGTAATGTGCTAAGTTCAAAAGTCCTCAACCTTGTTTGGGGACTTTTTGATTATGGGGTGTGTAAATAGAAAGTGATGATAGATAAAGTTATATACTCAAGACACAGATAAAAAGAAACCCCATCATCCTGACGGGGTTTCTTTGTATTTCGTGTTTAGGTATAACTCCTGTCGTACCTCACGATCCTGGTGCTCAAACCTATTATTGTTGTTTTCTGTTTGGGAAACATCCTGTCTCCTCATGCTTTAAAGAATACCGTAAGCTCAAAATACTGCCTAGCCTCATTTTGCTTCAGTGCATGTAAGCAAAAACTGACAAAGTGATGAATGATACTGACGCTGTTTTTGAGCAAACGATAAAATACCGAGCTTATTTTTGTCCATAAACAGGCGTATACTGATTGCGTGATTGGAGTAAATATGTCTGATTTAGCTGCAGCATCTCATGTTCAGTATGGTACTAAGCCGTTTAAAGCCATTCTTTTTTCGTTGTTTCTAGCGGGTTTCGCTTCTTTTTCGACCTTGTACTGTGTGCAACCGATGATGCCAATTTTGGCCGATTTTTTTACGGTTACACCGACCCAAAGTAGTTTCCCATTATCATTTTCTACTGTGGCTTTGGCGATCGGTTTACTTTTCACAGGCTTTATTTCAGATCGTTTTGGGCGTAAACCCATTATGGTTTTGGCTTTATTTTTAGCTGCCATTTTATTAATTCTGAGTGCCTTACTTCCAATCTGGTCATTCTTTTTAACCACACGAATTTTTATTGGCATTTCTGTGAGCGGTGTTGCTGCAGTAGCTATGACTTATATTGGTGAAGAAATTCGACAGCAAGACATTGGTTTTGCCATGGGGTTGTATATTTCGGGTACGGCCATTGGCGGCATGGGCGGACGTCTAATTGCTGGGGTTTTGGTCGATTTTATTTCTTGGCAAGCGGCAACCTTAATTATTGGTGGTTTGAATTTACTGATTGCAATCACCTTTTATATGTTACTGCCCTCATCGAAAAACTTTACAGCATATCCGATTCGCTTCTCGCGGTTTAGAGACGCTTTTGTTGCTAATTTAGCAGACCGTAAATTAAGAATCCTGTTTTTGCAGGGCTTTTTGCTGATGGGTTGTTTCGTTAGTATTTTCAATTACATCAGCTATTATTTATTGGCTAAACCATTTGAGCTTTCTCAAGTCTGGATTGGGGTGATTTCAATTGCCTATTTGGCGGGTATTTATAGTTCGCCGCGTGCAGCAAGCTGGGGCAATCGTATTGGGCGTGAACGAGTGTTGCCTATGGTGATTGTCCTCATGTTGATTGCATTGTGGTTGATGTCGATTGCACATTTAGCTGTTGTATTGGCTGCCTTAGTGTTATTTACCTTTGCCTTTTTTGCTGCACATTCTACTGCCAGTAGTTGGGTGTCGATTCAAGCCCTGCAGTATCGTGCAGTGGGATCATCATTATATTTATTTAGCTACTACATGGGTTCGAGTTTGCTCGGCAGTGGTAGCGGATTGATTTGGGAACAATGGGGATGGTCTGGTCTGACATGGGTGATGACTGCAGTCTTGGGTGTGGCGCTTTATGGTGCGTGGCGTTTAAAGCTTAAACCAACAGCGCTGCGATAAGCATTCAGGATTATTGCTTTCGGCGTAGCCGTTTATGCTTTTCTTATTTAGATACAAACTTAGGATATAAAAATAGTTTGCTGATTTTGTGTGTTTTTTAATCAAGCAAGATGAATGGAATTCATGCTAAAATAGTCGGCTTTCATCTTTGATCGACTTCTGATCTTCCATTTCCCAGCCGAGAATTGCCAGCCATGTCTACTGCTTATACTGCTCAGACCGCACCCAAAGCGTTGTTTGATTATGACAAATATTGGGCGTCATGTTTTGAGCCTGCGCCATTTTTGCCGATGTCACGCGAAGAAATGGATCAGCTGGGTTGGGATGCCTGTGATTTTATTTTAGTTTGTGGTGATGCTTATATTGATCATCCCTCTTTTGTATCGGGCGTGATTGGTCGTGTGCTTGAGGCGCAGGGCTTTCGTGTTGGGATTATTGCCCAACCAGACTGGACCAATGTGGAATCTTTTCGGGTTTTAGGGAAGCCGACCATTGCTTGGGGTGTCACCGCAGGCAATATGGACTCGATGATCAACCGCTATACCGCAGACCGTAAAATCCGTTCTGATGATGCTTATTCGCCAGACAATCAGCCGAATAAACGTCCTGACCGTGCGGCTACGGTGTACTGTCAGCGTTGTCGTGAAGCCTTTCCAGATGTGCCTGTTTTACTGGGCGGGATTGAAGGCTCGTTGCGTCGTATTGCACATTATGACTATTGGTCGGATAAAGTTCGTCGCTCAATTTTAATGGATTCTAAAGCCGACTTATTGATGTACGGCAATGGTGAGCGTTCGATTATTGAAGTGATGCACCGTTTGGCTAAAGGTGAAAAAATCCACGAAATTACAGATGTACGTGGTACAGCATTTATTATCAATAAACATAACCGTGCGTCTAAAGCTCAATTTGTTGAAATTGCATCTAATGATGTAGACAGCGTAGGCCGCGTCGATCCAATCATTAACCCTTATGTGATGACCGAAGATTTAGACGGTTGTGAGATTGAAAAAGATAAGGGTAACAATCTTGCGCAATATCAAAATTTCCAGAAAGATCTGGTCAGCAATCCAATTGTTCGTGAAGGCGATCAGCTAGATGCAGATACACAGATTGTTCAATTACAGCCTGCTTCTAAAGCAATTAAACACAAATTGCCACCACGTGAATTGGCAGTGATTCGTTTACCATCTTTTGAGGAGGTGGTGAATGATCCTGTGCTGTATGCGCATGCTAACCGTATTCTGCATTTAGAAACCAACCCAGGTAATGCCCGAGCGTTGGTACAAAAGCATGGTGAACGTGATGTGTGGTTGAATGCACCACCTATTCCATTGACCACTGAAGAAATGGACTATGTGTTCGATTTACCGTATGCACGTTTGCCGCATCCAGCTTATGGTAATGCACGTTTCCCTGCTTTTGACATGATCAAGTTTTCGGTCAATATCATGCGTGGTTGTTTTGGTGGTTGTACTTTCTGTTCGATTACCGAACACGAAGGTCGAATTATCCAAAACCGTTCTGAAGAATCCATTTTGCGTGAAGTCGAAAAAATTCGAGATACTGCGCCTGGCTTTACGGGCATTATTTCAGACTTGGGTGGCCCGACTGCAAATATGTACCGTTTGCATTGTAAAGATCCTGAAATTGAAAAGAATTGTCGTAAACCTTCCTGCGTATTCCCAGGCGTATGTCAAAATTTACACACCGATCATGCGCCTTTAACCCAGTTATATCGTAAAGCGCGTGAACTGAAAGGCATTAAAAAAATTCTGATTGGTTCAGGTTTGCGGTATGACTTGGCTGTGTTGAACCCTGAATATGTACGTGAATTGGTGACGCATCATGTAGGCGGTTATTTAAAAATTGCACCAGAGCATACCGAAAAAGGTCCATTATCTAAGATGATGAAACCAGGTATTGGTACCTATGACCGTTTTAAACAAATGTTTGATCGTTTCAGTAAAGAGGCGGGCAAAGAGCAATATTTGATTCCGTACTTTATTGCTGCGCACCCAGGAACGACCGATTACGACATGATGAATTTGGCATTGTGGCTGAAAAAGAATGGTTTCCGTGCCGATCAGGTGCAGACCTTTTATCCGTCGCCTATGGCTACTGCTTCGACCATGTATTACACAGGTAAAAACCCACTGGCCAAAGTGGCGCGTTATACTGAAAATGTGGACATTGTTAAGGGTGAAAAACGTCGTCGTTTGCATAAAGCTTTCTTACGTTACCATGACCCAAACAACTGGCCGTTGTTGCGTGAAGCTTTAAAAGAAATGGGGCGTGCCGATCTGATTGGTAATTCTAAACAGCATTTGATTCCGACCTATCAACCGCAAGGCACAGAAGGGCAATATCAATCTGCACGTAAGAAAAACTCAACAGTAGCGGGTGATTCGCAAAAACGTACAGGTCAAACTGGCAACCGTGGTCAGAACAGCAATCGTCCGAAAAAAGGGCAGATTTTGACTCAGCACACGGGTTTGCCACCTCGTGAAACAGGCGAAAAACGTCCATTTTCACAGAAAAAATCTAAGCTAAAATCTAGAGCTTAAGTTAATTCGGAACTGACCAAAGGGCGCTGCTGCGTCCTTTTTTATAGGTATTTTCATTTCATCGGAATTGTTCGACAATCGAAATGCTTAAGCATTGCATAGTTTTTTAAGCATGTTATACAGTACAGACATACAAAGATAAAAAGCACGCTGCTATATGCTACAGCGCTTAGACAAAAGGCTAGCTTGTGAAACAAAACGTCTGTTTCTATGATGGTTTTGTGAGTGTTGCATGTAGTTTCATAAATTGAATGCTTAAATAAAAAAGCGTGTTATATACTGATTTGATGAAACAATTGGCATGAAGCCGAAACAACTATAAAAATGATTTTAAGGATTGAATAATGACAATTTATATTTTGATTGGGGTTTTGATACTGATTTCCTTTCTCTTGATGGCGGTTAAGGGCTTGGAAAATAGAGAAAAACCTCAAGACAGTGCGCTAAAGCAACGTGCAATTTTTAGCTTAAATGAACAGCTGACGTTTACACGTTTGCAGGAAATTTTACCTCAACATACCATCTTGGCGCATGTGTCTTTTGATGCCTTGCTGACCACGAAATTTTCACGCACTCGCCACAAATACCGCAATATGATTGCCGATTTTGTGGTGTTGGATGCCAATCATCAGGTCGTTGCAATTGTGACCTTAGATGATCTGTTGATGTTGAAACGTAGCCGCAATGCACAATACCAAGATGAATTGTTGCGTTTAGCGGGCTATAAAGTCCTGCGTTATGAAGAGGTGCCTGAATATCACGAATTGCGCGAAGCATTTGGGCAGTCATCGTTTACAGATTTAGATGATTTGGATACTGCGTTAAAAAAGTATGATTTTATAGCGCATTCTGTACGCCATAAAGTGAAGGTATTGGGCTAAACGCTTGCCGCTAAAATCGCAAGATAGACAATATCAATCAGCATGTTGCCATCACATGCTGATTTTTTTGGCTATGTTTCTGATCCAATTACATCTGTTTTACGTTGGGTTGGTATTCAGGTTTGACTGCAACCACAGTCATTTCAACCAAAACATCAGGATGATATAACTTGGCTTCTACGCAGGTACGCGGTAAAGCTTGTATATCTGCTACCCAAGCATCCCAAACTTGATTCATTGCGGCATAATCGCGCTCAATGTTTTTTAGAAAAATCATCACCGACATGATGTGACTTTTATCTGTACCCGCATCTGCCAGTAAACGATCAATCAGGGCAAGTGTTTGTTGGGTTTGCCCCACAATATCTTGTTGTGTGTCTTCTGCCAGTTGCCCTGCCAAATGGACTAAATTTCCCGAAATTGCAATTTCAGAATAACGTTTTTGAATATGTAGACGTTGAACAGCCATTGGGTGTAATCCTCGCGCCAAGCGATTAGGTATAAAAAGCGTGAGGTATTATAGAGGCAGGCAAGCACGTGGAAAATATGCAGGCAGTAGTCTGCTAAAAAATAAAAAGTAATCGAATGGAAAATACGAGGAAAAGAGAGATGCGGTGTCAAAGCAGCGAAGTGCCAAGCGCAGAGTTGTCCTGTAATCTTCGGATTTGATCGTCACGCCAATCACAGGACAAGTATGCCAAAAGTAATGGTGATTTTTGACATCTCAGCGTATATACGGATAAATATATCGCGCGTATAGATTACTCTAAAAAGCACAACTGTGAAGGATAAATAGTCTAACTTTTATTCTTTTGGCTGAAATTTATACAAAAAATTAGCTTTATTACCGATTGTTAAGCATAGGCTTGGGATGTTTTATGTAGGGCAGCAAGTTTACTGCTTTAATATCCTTGATATTTAAAGTAAAGATAGTTGCACTTGCTCATCGGCAGGGCTGAGTTGATACAGACCAACCCCAATTAAACGAAATTGATCCTGTGCGGGAATATGCATTTCGTGGAGCAAATGCTGCAGGACGTTTTCAAGATCATTTTTACTTTCAAGGGGCTGTTTAAAACTTTTGCTATGTTGTAAGACCTGAAAATTTTTGAGTTTTAATTTGGCTGACACGCCACGTGCAACATATTGTTTTTTCAGTAAGCTGTGCCAAACCTGATCAATCAAGCTAGCCCAGTAATTTGCACATTCAACTAAGTTTAAATCATCATCGAAGGTGATTTCTTTAGAAATTTGCTGTCGTTCACGCTCTGCCTGCACAGGACGTTCATCAATGCCTTGGGCAAATAAAAACAGGCGTTTGCCATATTTACCAAAATGATGAATCAACAAGTTTTCTTCGATGTGTTGCAAATCGCCCAAGGTATTTAAGTTCAGACTTTTTAATTTTTCCTGTGTGACTTTGCCTACGCCTGGAATTTTTTGTAAGGCTAAGTCTTGAATAAATTGCTGCACTTGACTGGGTTTAATTACGCAAATGCCATTGGGTTTATGCCAGTCCGAAGCAATTTTGGCTAAAAACTTATTCGGTGCGACACCTGCCGAAGCTGTTAAACCTGTACTTTGAAAAATCTCTTCTCGAATTCGCATAGCGACTTCTGTTGCGCTTGAAATACCTTGTAAATTTTCGGTGACATCTAAATAGGCTTCATCTAAAGACAAGGGCTCAATCAATGGTGTATAACGCTGAAAAATCTGATGAATTTGTGAAGAAACTTCACGATAGAGCGCAAAATTAGGTTCGAGTACTATCACCTGCGGGCAGCGTTTGTGGGCCTGTGCCATCGACATGGCAGAACGTAAACCAAACTCACGCGCAGGATAAGATGCCGCGGCAATCACAGCCCGAGGATGATGCGAAGCAATCACCACAGGTAAATGTTGTAATTCAGGACGACTGCGCAGCTCAACAGAGGCATAAAAGGCATCCATATCAATATGAATGATTTTTCGCATGGCACAAACTAGATGAAGCGTTTAGATTTCAACAGTATCGCACGTTTAGGAAGCGGGTTGTAGCATCGGAGCAAACGGTTAAGGCGTGTTGCTATTCACTAGAATCGCTTGTGTTGATTGTTGTTCTGCACAGTCGATCAATTGCACTAAACTGTGTGGTCTATGGTCGGCAATGCGAGGCAAAAACTCTTTAGGGCGCGCTAAAGGCTGAAAAATTTATCCCAATGGATTGGAGTCATAACATGAGGACGCAACGTCCCTGCAGTTTCGTCTAAATAGAGAGGCGACTAAAAATCCATCAATTAGATTCTAGTTTCGCATCATCAAATAATAGGGTGGATACGTCAAAATAATGTACCTTTAAATTAGAACTTATAGTTTTTGTTGGATATTGCCATGCTGAAAATTGCTCCAGTTTACCCGCAGGTTGTAATAGGTAAAGCAGCGTGAATCCTGAAAAATGCAGAGCGCGAGAGCAGTCCTTTAAGCAATTTCATGACGGTATTTTTTTATTGTGATACGGCTAGCTTGTTATTTTTTTGGTTCGGTTCAAGTCTAGCGGGTTGAATCGCGTTGTCTGTTAAAAAACGCTGCCATTGTTTGGCGTTTCCATAAAAAACATTCAGGTCGACTGGGGTGTGAATACCGTGTATTTGACCCCTATTGGTATGTTGCCAAAACAGCCATTTTGGCTGACCTGCCAATTGTGGTTTACCCTGATATTCTCTGACCCAAAGTGGTGTTTGCTTGAAACTTTCAGTCAATACCATATTGTAAAAGGCTTTAGATACATAAAAAATCGGTTGTTTTTCATAATGTTGATATAGCGCATCATGCATGATTTGAATTTCGCGCAGTAACTGTTCTTTGCTATAGGTATTAATGCAGTTGCTGTCATACTCCAAGTCAATCACGGGGGGCAAACTGTCGGTTTTTTTGGGAACAGTTGCAATAAAGTTTTCTGCTTGGATTGTGCCATCACGGCATAAGCGATAAAAATGATAGGCGCCGACCAAAAAACCATGTTCACGGGCTTTGAGCCAGTTATCCTGAAATTTACGGTCTTTAAAATCGCCTCCTTCGGTGGCTTTTAAATAGACAAAGGGATATTTTTGTGGGGAAATTTTTTGCCACTGAATATTGCCTTGATGATGTGACACATCAAAGCCTTGAATCGGATATTCTTCGGCTGCCGCAGGTTGTTGGCGCAACACACCCAAATACAATAAAACCGCCAAAATAGTACTGCCGAGTACCGCAATCATCATACGATAGTGCGGTGTAAAAGCTGAGTTTATAGCTCGATTTGGTGGTTTGCGCATGTTGGAAAAGCTTCGCGGGGCAATGTCATATCATAACGCGCAGTGCGGTGTAGCACTATGCGCTTTCGGTAATGGCGTTTTAAACAGCCGTGTGTTTAGGAATATTCCAAAATACTAAAAATGCCAAAATATTTAATACACCCAAACAAATTAAAGTGGCATGAAAGGCACTCACTAACTGTTCTGCACCGTAATAGGCACTAAACATATTCACCAAAGTACCTGCTAGTGCCACGCCAATACTCATCGACAGCATCATAATCATGGATAAAAAACTATTGCCGCTGCTGGCTTCTTGTTGAGGTAAATCTTTGAGCGTAAAGGTATTCATAGCTACAAATTGCAATGAATTGAGTACCCCAAATATAAAGAAATGTAAGGTACGTAACCAAACTGCGGTTTCGGCAGTGGTGAGCGCAAAACTGGCAATACAGGCACCGACCAATAACGTATTGGTCAGCAAAAACTGCCGATAGCCAAAACGTTGAATTAAAGGTCGAATGATCGGTTTAGATACCAAAGAACCAAGCACAGTCGGAATCATCATCAAGCCCGTGATAAACGGTTCAAAACCAAAAGCCACTTGCAGCATGATCGGCATGATAAAAGGCATGGCATTGCCCCCGAAACGGGCAAAAAAGTTACCTAAAAATACCAATGGCATATAAGCGATTTTTAAATAAATCGCTGCGGAATAAGGCATTTTGATGGGTGTGGGCATGGCGGGCATAGCATGCTGCAGCAATACCGCCAGCCAAGATTAAGGCTAAACTCCAAAGCAGATTATGGTGTGGATTGGCAAAATTTTCGATGCCTAAAGATAAGCCCGCCATCGCCACAACTAATAGGATAAACCCGAGAAAATCAAAGTTTTTAACCTCAGTTTCAGTCACATTCGGCATGGCTTTGATACAAATCCAACAGCCCAAGATGCCCATCGGAATATTGATGAGGAAAATCCAGTGCCACGTGGCGACTTCGACCAACCAACCGCCCAGCGTTGGGCCAATTAAGGGGCCAATCAACCCTGCCAGACTCATCAGGCTCATGGCAGATAAAAACTGAGTGCGTGGAATAATTTTGAGCATCGCCAAGCGCCCGACAGGCAAGAGCAATGCACCACCGATGCCTTGAATCACCCGATAAAATAGTAATTCATTCAGGCTCGCCGCAGCAGCACAACCCAAAGAGGCAAGGGTAAAAATAATAATCGCTGCAAAATAGGTATTGCGTACTCCAAAACGATCTGCCAGCCATCCACTTAATGGAATACTCGCCGCCACCGAGAGAACATACGCCACTACCACACTGTGCATCCGCAGAGGATCTTCCTGCAGGCTGTGTGCCATTACAGGGATTGCTGTATTCACAATGGTGGTGTCGAGCGCCTGCATAAAAAAGCCAATTGAAACCAGAAATACCAAAAGGCGGTATTCAGGATGCAGGGCTTGATGGGTCGGTGTTTGGTTCATAACTCGGCAAAATGGGCATTTGGTCTAGTTTAAACCATTTTGCAATCTAGCGGACTGCATCTGTAAAAACATGAAAAGTGTTTGAAAATTCAAATAAATGCCATGAAATTGTCATTTATTTGTCACCGATTATTCACTTTGAGTTTGTAAGTTGGGTGCATTTAGAAAAATGATGAGTAATTTATGAAAACGCAAATTTCTGCATTAATGTTGGCTTTATTGTCTGTGGGGATGGTGGGATGTAATGATAATAATGATCCTATCCCTGTAAAAGAAGAAGTGGTAGAAGCAACACCAACAACAATTAGTTTGCAGCGTTTAGGGGAATACGATGCACAAGTTTTTGGTGCGAGTGCTGCGGAAATTCCTGCTTATGATGCTCAAAGCAAACGTTTATTTGTAGTTAATGCGAAAAGTGGTGTGGTCGATGTCCTCGATTTAAGCAACCCTAGCGCACCTGTTAAGCTGAATAGCTTGGATGCTAAGACTCATTTGGCGAATTCTGAAGTCAATAGTGTTGCGGTACATCAAGGTATTGTCGCTTTAGCCGTTCAGGCAACACCTAAAACCGATAAAGGTATCGTGTCATTCTTTAAAGCCAAAGACCTGAGCTTTATCAGCAAAGTTGAAGTTGGTGCATTGCCTGATATGTTGACTTTTACTCCAGATGGTAAAAAAGTTTTGGTGGCTAATGAAGGTGAACCAAATGAAGGCTATGAGATTGATCCAGAAGGTTCAATCAGTATTATTAATCTGGCTGATATCACCAAGCCTACTGTAAAAACTGCAGATTTTCAGGCATGGAATACACGCAAACAGGAATTGCTGGATGCGGGCGTGCGCATTTTTGGGCCAAATGCGACTGTCGCACAAGATTTAGAGCCTGAATATATTGCGGTGAGTGACGATGGTAAAACCGCTTGGGCAAGTCTACAAGAAAACAACGCCATTGCTGTGATTGATTTGATTCAAGACCAAGTGGTCGATATTTTCCCGTTGGGCTATAAAGACTTTGGCTTAGCTGCAAATGCTTTAGATGCTGGTGATCGTGATTGTGTTGTGGGTAAACAAGACTATAACGGTAAAACGATTACAGCCTGCGCTAAAGATGAGGGGATGATCAATATTCAAGCTTGGCCTGGTTTATACGGCATGTATATGCCAGATGCAATTGCGCAATATCAAGCCAATGGACAAAGCTATTTGGTCACTGCCAATGAAGGCGATGCGCGTGAATGGTTGGTTGATGAAGACTTATATTTTGGTACAGATGATTTAAATCAAGGTTATGCAGAAGAAATTCGTGTTAAACACTTATTTAATAATAAAGGCTTCCGTAGCAATGGCGATTATGCAGCGCATTTGCGTCGATTAAAGTCTGGGGTTAAAGGTGCAAAACTTGATTCAAGCATATTTAAAGCATGTACCACTTCAGATCCCAATGAAGTCTGCGCAGATAATTTAATTAAAGATTCACAATTGGGTCGTTTAACGATTACTTGGACGCAAGGTTATAAGAAAGATGCAAATGGTGAGCCTGTGCTAGACAGCAATGGTTTAATGACTTATGACAAATTATATGCTTATGGTGGTCGCTCGTTCAGTATTGTAGATCCTAAAACCAAGAAAATTGTTTGGGACTCAAAAAATGACTTTGAACGTAAAGCTGCTAAATTATTTCCAGAATACCTTAATACCAACCATGAAAAATTAAGTGCAGATGATCGTAGTGACAATAAAGGTCCTGAGCCTGAAGGCATTGCTTTAGGTAAAATTGGTCAAAAAACCTATGCCTTTATTGGGTTGGAGCGTATGGGTGGCATTATGGTGTACGACATTACCCAACCGACTCAAGCATCATTTGTTGAATATTTTAATGATCGTAAGTTTGGTGAAACCCATACATCGTTCGATGCAGAAGGTAATGCGGTTACAGTTGAAAATTCAAATCTCGGCCCTGAAGGTTTAATCTTTATTGCAGCCAAAGACTCACCTAACGGCAAGCCACTGTTGGTTGTGGGTAATGAAGTCAGCGGAACTACTGCTGTGTACCAAATCAAGCTTAACTAACAGTATTTCAAATACTGGAAGTGTATTAAAGTAAAAATGTATGATCCATTAAAGAGAGCACTTCGGTGCTCTCTTTTTATGCTGTAAAACCAATGATCAGTGAATAAAAAAGCGAGTCACCGACTCGCTTTCTCTGCTATTTGATGCATCAAAAAAAGTTTAACCCACAAAATGGGGTGGAGCATCCAAATTCTTTAAAGCATTAATAATTTTATGGGAGTGGTTACACACAATTAATTTAGCCCGGTGTTGCGGTGGTAAAAAACCTTCGTGCACTGCATGGTCTAACTGCTGAATCAGCGCATCATAAAAGCCATTTACATTATATAAAATCATGGGTTTTTGGTGCTGATTTAATTGACCCCAAGTGGCTATCTCCAAAATCTCTTCAAACGTGCCCAAACCACCTGGTAAAGCGACAAAGGCGCTAGCACGTTCTGCCATCATCGCTTTACGTTCATGCATACTTTTGACTACGTGTAATTCGGTTAAATTACTGTGGGCAATTTCATAATCGAGCATAAATTCAGGTATCACTCCTACAGCTTGACCACCGTGTTGCACCATGGTGTCGGCAACCAAACCCATTAAACCAATACTCGCACCACCGTAAACCATGCCAAAGCCTTGTTCAGCTAGTTTTCTTGCCAGTTGTACTGCTTTTTCCTGATAAATTGGGTTATTGCCAGCACGCGAACCACAGTACAGTGCTACCAAAGGTTGGGTGGTAAGGGGAGAGGGATGATTAATAGAAGTTGATTGAGTCATTCTTGATACGCTATTCATTTATTTTGTTCACCATAGCATGTTCTTTTTGTTGGCTCTAGCTTAGTGCCCAAATATGACAAACCCGTCAATATGCAGTGTTCAATTTGCAAAGATTTGTGAAAGTGCTGCATTGGCGTGGACGATGTCGCAAAAAGGGGATGAATCTGAGCGCAAACTTTCCTATACTCAAGGCTTGTCTTACAACTATAGAATCGTCATGGACAGTGGCAGTTGTCGCACCGAACGAATATTTTTTAATGTGATGTCAAACCTGCAAGGGCCAGCCAAGTTGGTTTTAATACAGGATATGTTTTTGGCGTATTCCGCTTTAGATATTCAGGAGAAGAACAGATGATCTTTGAATGGATGTCTGACCCAGCTGCGTGGGTTGGTTTATTGACCCTGATTGTGCTTGAAATTGTACTGGGCATTGATAACTTGGTGTTTATTGCCATTTTGGCAGAAAAACTACCGCCAGAACAACGCAATACTGCACGGGTCGTGGGCTTGATTCTTGCCTTAGGCATGCGCCTGATATTACTCGCATCTATCGCATGGGTGGTCACCCTGACCCAACCACTGTTCCATATTTTTGAACATCCTTTCTCTGGACGCGACCTGATTTTACTGTTTGGTGGTGTATTCCTATTGTTTAAAGGTACGATGGAACTGCGCGAACGCATTGAAGGCAAACCTGCACTAAAAGAAGAAAATCCTGTACATGCGACTTTCTGGATGGTGATTGTGCAGATTGTGGTGCTAGATGCAGTGTTCTCACTCGACAGCGTGATTACCGCTGTGGGGATGGTGCAGCATTTATCAGTCATGATGATTGCGGTGATCATCGCAATTGGCATTATGCTGTGGGCTTCCAAAGCGCTCATGGACTTTGTCAATAAGCATCCGACTGTCGTGATTTTATGCTTGTGCTTCCTGATGATGATTGGTTTCTCATTGGTGGTGGAAGGTTTTGGTTATCACATTCCAAAAGGCTATTTATATGCCGCCATCGGTTTCTCGGTGATGATTGAATTCCTGAACCAAACCATCCGCAGAAATCAGGAAAAAACCGTGACCACCACCGATTTGCGCTACCGTACTGCTTCGGCTGTGATGCGGATGTTAGGTGGCAAAAGTCAAAATACGGCAGAAAGCAGTCATATCAATGAAGATGTTTTAGCTACCCGCGCCTTTGCCGATGAAGTCTTTGATGCTGAAAATGGGGTCTATCACAGCGTGATGGTACAAGGGGTATTGGGTTTATCTGAACGTCCTGTAAAGTCGGTCATGACGCCACGCCCTGAATTGGAATGGATTGATTTAGACGAAGATGAAGCCTCAATTCGTAGCCAGTTATTAAGCATGACCCATTCACGGGTGATTGTGGCGCGCGGTGAACTGGATAATATTTCGGGTATTGTCCTGACCCATAAAGTTATGAATCAATACATTGAAACAGGGGTGCTGGATTTTGAAACACATTTGCGTGAACCTGTGATTGTGCATGAAAATGCCCAAGTTTTGATGGTGATGGAGCAATTGCGTCAAGCACCGCTGCAAATGGCAATTGTGCTGAACGAATACGGCTCGATTGAAGGCGTTGCCACACCTATTGATATTTTGGAAGCAATTGCGGGCGAATTTCCAGATGAAGATGCACTCGAAGCCAGTGCTGAAAGTTTGGAAGATGGCACATTATTGCTAGATGGCTCTATCGACATTCGCCACGTATCTTTATTATTGGGTCGTGATTTGGTGGATGAAAGCGAGCAATATTCAACTTTATCTGGCTATATTTTATTCCATTTGGGACGTTTGCCTGAAAACGGTGAGAAGCTACTTTCCGATGGTTATATTTTTGAAATTGTGACCATGGATGGACATAAAATTGAAAAAGTGCATTTGATTCAACAGGAATCTTCAAGCGCATCATAAACTGAATGTTAGACTGTATTTCAGTCTTGTGCTTCCGCTAAAATAGCCTGCATTGTCAGGCTGTTTTTTATTATTGATTGGAATTTTCTATGCATCACTTGGCATGTCCGTGTGGGCAGGGCGATTATCAACACTGCTGCCAACCTTTACACGTGGGGCAGGCACATGCAGAAACTGCGAGCCAACTCATGCGTTCACGCTATAGTGCTTTTGCCTTGCAACAAATTGATTATATTGTGCAAACCACTGCACTAGGACAACAGGCAAGTCTGGATGTTGACGCAATTGCAGATTGGAGCAAGTCGAATCAATGGTTAAAGCTCGAAGTGCTGAATAGCAATGAAAAGCTAGATAAAAACCACGCCCAAGTTGAATTTAAAGCCCATTACCATGATGCTAAGCAGGCGCAAATTCACCATGAAGTTTCCCATTTTGTGCAACATCAGGCACGCTGGTATTTTCTGGATCCGACCACAGTGCAACAGTTGACTATGAAACAGCCGTGTATTTGTGGTTCGGGAAAAAAATTTAAGCAATGTTGTGCACGATTTTTATAACTTTATCTTGGTTTTTCGCTTATGATAACGCACATCTTTTGACCTAGTGAAAGAAGGGCAAGTCCATGTTGTTGTTGATCATTTACTTAATCGCGATTACCGCAGAAGCGATGACAGGCGCATTGTCTGCAGGGCGTCGCAGCATGGACTGGTTTGGTGTCACCTTAATTGCCTGTGTCACCGCATTGGGCGGTGGTTCGGTGCGAGATGTATTGTTGGGGCATTATCCACTGACTTGGGTCAAACATCCTGAATATTTGGTGTTGACCTGTATTGCAGCTTTTATCACCATTTTAATTGCCAAATGGATGCGTCATTTACGTTCCATTTTCTTGGTGCTCGATGCTTTAGGCTTAATTGGCTTCACGATTATTGGTTGTCAAATTGCTTTGGAAATGGGGCATGGCTTTGTGGTGTCTGCCGTTGCAGGCGTCTTAACAGGTGTGTCAGGCGGGATTCTACGAGATATTTTATGTAACGATGTGCCTTTGGTGTTTCGCCGTGAACTATATGCCAGTATTTCTTTTGTGTCGGTGATTTGCTATTGGTTGTGTATCAAAATCGGTTTATCACTCGAATTAACCGTGATTGCAACGCTTATTTTTGGTTTTACCTTGCGTTTGATTGCGATTTATTTTGGGTTAGAAATGCCTAAATTTATTTATCAGGACGATGATGAGCACTCGGCATCTTCTAAAGATGAAACCTAATAGGTTTTAAGAACAGTATTGAACATAAGTGAACCGATCACCAGGTCGGTTTTTTAATGCTATCCACATTCTGCCAATTCATAGTATAAAAATACAACAGTAGCTGTGTGTGGCATCGACCATATCCTTTTAGCCAACTTTAAGAGTGTGTTATGGATTTAGTTTCACGTGTGCAACGTCTACCCATTGGAAAATTTCACTATCACCTACTGGTGGTGATTGGTCTGGGCTGGATGTTTGATGCCATGGATACAGGACTCATCTCTTTTATTTTGGCAAAGATGGCAGAAGACTGGAGCATGACTCCTGCCGAAAAAGGCATGGTGGTGTCTATTGGCTTTGTCGGAATGGCCATTGGGGCAGTCTTTTCGGGCGGTCTGGCTGATAAAATTGGCCGTAAAACTGTATTTGCTACCACGCTGGTGATTTACAGTCTAGCCACGGCCGCTTGTGCCTTTGCACCAAATTTAACTTGGTTACTGGTCTTTCGCTTTATTGTCGGTTTAGGTTTGGGCGGGCAGCTTCCCGTAGCAGTCACTTTGGTCAGTGAGTACATTCCTGCGCATGTGCGTGGGCGTTTTATTGTATTGCTGGAAAGTTTTTGGGGCTTGGGGTGGTTGTGTGCGGCATTAGTTTCTTATTTTGTGATTCCAAAATTTGATTGGCACACAGCATTTTTAATTGGTGGTTTGCCTGCTTTATATGCCTTAGTCATCTGGAAAAAAGTCCCTGAATCTATCCCTTATCTGATCAATCGTGGTCGTATTGCCGAAGCACATGCACTGGTACAAAAATTTGAGCGTCAATCTGGAGTTGAGGTCATTGAACAAATTGAAGTTCAGCCTGTTGCCGCCAAACAGCATATTTCTTTTACTCAATTGTGGTCGGGACCATTTGCACGTCGTAGTTTAATGCTGTGGTTGATTTGGTTTGGCATTGTCTATTCCTATTATGGCATTTTCACTTGGTTGCCTAGTCTGTTGGTGCAGCAAGGCTACAGCATCGTACAGTCATTTGAATATGTGCTGGGCATGATTTTGGCGCAATTGCCCGGTTATATTGCAGCCGCTTGGCTGGTCGAAAAATTAGGGCGCAAAGCCACACTGGCAGGTTTTATTGGCATGTGTGCCGTATCGGCGTACTTCTTTGGTCAGGCCGACAGTGTAGCGATGATCATGTTCTGGGGCTGTTTGATGTCGTTCTTCAACTTGGGCGCGTGGGGGGTGCTATACACCTATACCCCAGAACAATACCCAACCAATATTCGTGCTTTTGGCTCAGGTTGGGCCTCGGCCATTGGACGCATGGGCGGTATTGTCGCCCCAATGGTGGTCACGCACATGATGGTCATGCAAAATGGCTTTAGTTATGTCTTTATGATGTTTACCGCGGTTTTATTGGCCGTTGCTTTGGTGATTGTGGTGTTGGGTGAAGAAACCAAAGGCAGAACTTTAGAGTCGATAGGTTTGTAAAATGACTGCAAGCCATCGTATATTTTGCAATGCTTTTATAAAATGAATATTTTTACGGCATAAGACACAAATTGTCGCAGTGCATCCCTACTAACTCTTGTGCAGGATGCTGCTGCGGCATAGCATAAGCCGATTGATACAAAAACAAATGATTTAGGACGACAGGTTTTATGACAAGCCTCGCGCATCATGCAACAGAAAACCGTTCCGTAGCAGAATTTACTGAACGTGCATACCTTAACTATGCCATGTACGTGATTATGGATCGTGCATTACCCCATATCAGCGATGGTTTAAAACCTGTACAGCGCCGTATTGTGTACGCCATGAGTGAGCTTGGACTCAAACACAGTGGCAAACCGAAAAAATCGGCACGTACCGTGGGGGATGTATTGGGTAAATACCATCCGCATGGTGATTTTGCTTGTTATGAAGCTATGGTGTTGATGGCGCAGCCGTTCAGTTATCGTTATCCATTTATTGAAGGACAGGGTAATTGGGGTTCGCCCGATGATCCTAAATCCTTTGCGGCGATGCGTTATACCGAAGCCAAACTATCGCAATATAGTGAAGTGCTTTTGGCTGAATTGGGGCAAGGTACTTGTGACTGGCAAGATAACTTTGATGGCTCATTAAAAGAACCTGTCAATTTGCCTGCGCGTGTACCAAATATTTTGCTGAATGGCACCACCGGTATTGCAGTAGGGATGGCCACCGATATTCCACCGCATAACTTGCGAGAAGTGGTGAAAGGCACAATTGCCCTGATTCGCAACCCAAATTTAACCGATGAAAAAGTTGCAGAATATATTCCTGCACCAGATTTACCGACCAAAGCTGAAATTATTACCCCGCCTGAAGAATTGCTGAAAATGCAAAGTACAGGTCGCGGTAGTTACCGTATGCGTGCGGTGTACAGCATTGAAAAAAATGAAATCGTGATCACAGAACTGCCATATCAGGTTTCGGGTTCAAAAATCATTACCCAAATTGCTGATCAGATGCAGGCGAAAAAACTGCCGTTGGTGAGCGATGTGCGTGATGAATCTGACCATCAAAACCCAACCCGTTTGGTGATTGTACTGCGTTCCAACCGTATTGATGCCGAAGCAGTGATGAGTCACTTATTTGCCACCACCGATTTAGAATCGAGCTATCGCGTCAATATGAACATGATTGGCGCAGATGGTCGTCCGCAGGTGAAATCAATTCGTCGTATTTTGCTGGAATGGATTGAGATTCGTAAAAATACCGTCACACGTCGTTTGCAATATCATCTTAATAAAATCGAAAAGCGACTGCACATTTTGGCAGGTTTGCTGATTGCCTATTTAGATATTGATACTGTAATTCGAATTATTCGCGAAGAAGATCATCCTAAAGCTGAACTGATGTCACATTTTGGTATTGATGAAATTCAGGCCGAAGCCATTTTGGAATTAAAGCTACGTCATCTGGCCAAGCTTGAAGAAATGGAAATTCGCCGTGAACAAGAAGAATTAGAGGCACGCGCTGCCATTATTCGTGAACAATTGGCCAATCCTGAATCATTGAAAAATTTAATTATCAGTGAGTTAAAAGAAGACGCGAAAAAGTTTGGTGATGATCGTCGTTCACCTATTGTATTGCGTGCCGAAGCGACTGCAATTAATGAACAAGATATGCTACCTGCCGACCCTGTAACGGTGGTGTTGTCTGAAGCGGGCTGGATTCGTTGTGCCAAAGGGCATGAGGTTGATGCGGAAAATCTGAACTTCCGTGCGGGTGATCAATATCTCAGTCATGCACAAGGCAAGTCTAATCAGCGCGTTTATATTTTAGATGATACGGGACGCAGTTATGCGTTGCCAATTAATAGCCTGCCTTCGGCACGTGGTTTAGGTGAACCGCTGAGTTCTAAACTTTCACCTGCCAGTGGTGTTGGCTTTAAACAATTGCTGATTGCCGATGATGAGGCTGAAATTTTAGCAGCCAGCAGTAAAGGTTATGGTTTTAAAACACAGGCCAAACAATTAGATACCAGTGCTAAAGCAGGTAAAGCATTCCTGTCTTTACCTGAACAATCGACAGTGATGAACTTGCAAATGATTGAACACGCGAGTCATGTTGCACTGCTCAGTTCAGCAGGGCGTTTACTGGTGATTGAGATGTCAGAATTGCCAGTTTTGAATAAAGGTAAAGGTAATAAATTGATACAACTTGAGGAAAAAGATCATTTGGTGTCTATGTTACCTTTAAGTTTAGATGAAACAATTCAAGTATTTGCAGGACAGCAACAACTCAAACTCAAAGGTGATGATTTGCTGAAGTATGTGGCGAAGCGCGGCACGAAAGGTCAGCTCCTACCACGTGGTTACCAAAAAGCAAATAAACTGTTAATTCAAAGATAATACTAGCGTTTTTTAAGCAAAATACGTTATATATGGTTTGTGTTCGTGAAAATGGATGCAATGCAGGACATAAACAAGCAAACAACGACGTCTTGTATTGAGAAAAATAGTTTAAAACTAAGGATTACTGATTGGAGAAATTGGCATTATGGAAAAGATTTGGTTTGCTGAATACCAAAAGACAGGAATTCCAGAAACTGTAGAACTGCCTGCAGAAAATACGTCACTCGTAGACATTTTTGAACGTAATTTCCAAAAATTTGGTTCACGTGATGCCTTTATCTTTATGGATAAAGTTTTAAGCTTTAGTGAACTAGAAGAAGCTAGCCGTAAATTTGCAACTTATTTACAAAGTTTAGGTTTGGCACGAGGCTCGCGTGTTGCCGTGATGATGCCGAACGTACTTCAATATCCAGTGGTTGCTTTAGGGGTGTTGCGTGCAGGCTTAGTATTGGTGAACGTGAACCCACTTTATACTTCACGTGAGTTAGAGCACCAATTAAATGACTCTGGTTCTGAAGTTTTAGTGATTATCGAAAACTTTGCATCGGTTTATCAGGCAATTATTGGTAAAACTCCTGTGAAGCATGTGGTTGTTGCTTCTGTGGGCGATATGTTAGGTGCATTAAAAGGTACCTTGGTGAATTTTGTTTTACGTTCAGTGCGTAAGCAAATTCCAGCATGGAACATTCCGGGTCACATTAAATTTAATGCAGCAATTTCTAAAGTGAGCCCAAGCAACTACAAACGCCCAAGCTTAACTTTAAGTGATACTGCTGTGTTGCAATACACAGGTGGTACAACAGGTGTATCTAAAGGTGCAGAATTAACGCATCGTAACCTTGTGGCAAACATGCTGCAATGTGATGGTATTTTCCAAAGTAAATTTGGTGCGAAAGATGGTCAGCCAGATGATCGTATTTTCTGTGCGTTGCCGCTTTATCACATTTTTGCATTTATGGTGTGCGCGCTTTACGGCATGTATAAAGGTCAGGCAAACGTATTGATTCCAAACCCGCGTGATTTACCTGCGGTAATGAAAGAATTACGTAAATATCAACCAACTTTCTTCCCTGCGGTGAATACCTTATTCAATGCACTTGTGAACAATGAAGAGTTTAAACAGCTTGATCACAGCCGACTGAAAATGGCGATGGGTGGTGGTATGGCCGTATTGCCTTCAACTGCTGAAGCATGGAAAAAAGTCACAGGCACCAACATTATTGAAGGTTATGGCTTGTCTGAGACTTCACCTGTGGCAACGGCTAACCCACCTACATCTGACGAATTTAGTGGTACGATTGGTATTCCATTGCCATTAACTGAAGTGGCTATTTTGGATGATGACGGCAATGAAGTTGCGCTGGGTGAGCAAGGTGAAATTTCAATCCGTGGTCCACAAGTCATGAAAGGCTATTGGAACCGTCCAGATGAAACCGATAAAGTGATGATTAATGGTTTCTTCCGTACAGGTGACATTGGTGTCATGGATTCACGCGGCTATGTGAAAATTGTAGACCGTAAAAAAGACATGATTTTGGTATCAGGCTTTAACGTTTATCCATCTGAAATTGAAGAAGTGATTGCGAAGCATCCGAAAGTCTTGGAAGTAGCAGCAATTGGTGTGCCAGATGAAAAATCAGGTGAAGTACCTAAATTATTCGTTGTGAAAAAAGATCCATCTTTAACGACTGAAGAAGTTTTGGCATTCGCTAAAGAGAACTTAACTGGCTATAAACGTCCACGTTATGTTGAATTTATGGATGAATTACCAAAATCGAACGTAGGTAAAATCTTGCGTAAAGATTTGCGTAAAACAGCGTAATTCATGTTGCTTTGAAACAAAAACGCCTCTGAAAACTCAGGGGCGTTTTTTATATGCTTATAAAAATAGATAGCTTCTTGTTCAATACAGACGAAGTGTCACCAGACCTTATTCTTTCATCAACCAACGGTCAAAGTAGCGACGCCCAACACCCACAATACCCAAGAAAATAAACATCGCACCAAATTGGCGACTAAAACCTGATTGATTAAAACTGCCATAACTTAAAATATTATCAATTAAGCAGTACACCACAATCACGATAATCCAGTGCCATAACGGTAAACGCTTAATCCCCACCGCATAAAACGCCACCCAAAGCACAACAAAGCTAAAAATGGTCGACCATATGTTCATGTTGGCACAAATTACCGTCAATAAAAATGCCACAATCGGCAACACAATTTTTAAAACACGATCCACTCGCAGTTGATGTTGACGTTGCTTTTCAAGTACATCTAGCATTTCCTTTTGATCTGGGCTGACCATAATGGATCCTTTATACAATTGCTTAAAACATGCTATTTAACAAAATTTATTCTAGAAATGCCATGTTATGATAAGTTCTCAATACAGTTTATGAGAAAAAATTGATGCAAAGCATAAGTGGAATTGTTTATCTGATTATTATTGCATGCCTATTGCCCTATGTTTTTACCGTAGTGGCCAAAATGGCAGGCGGTTTTAAACGTGAAGATAACCAAAATCCACGTGAATTTTTAGCTAAAACTACAGGTTTGGCTGCACGTGCCAACGCCGTACAACAAAACAGTTTTGAAAGCCTGCCTTTGTTTATTGCTGCAGTGCTCATGGCGGAATATATGGTCATCCCACAAGTGGTGGTGATGATGTTTGGTATTGCTTATATTGTGCTGCGCATTATTTATGGAATTTGTTATTTAGCCAATTGGGCGACACTGCGTTCAATTGTTTGGATGTTGTCTTTACTTTGCCCAATTTGTATTTTACTGATGGTGATTAAACTGACCTGATCAAGTCAGGTGTGAAAATATGTATTTTTACCTTGCAGATGTATAATCACGCAGTAATTCAGGACAGAAAACCGGTATAATTGACGCGGTTTTAAAAAGATTTAACTTGTATAAGAGTGATGCTATGAGCTACAGCAATATCCCTGCGGGTAAAGATGCACCAAATGACATCTATGTGATCATTGAAATTCCTGCCAATGCAGCGCCAATCAAATACGAAATTGATAAAGATTCTGATGCATTATTTGTAGACCGTTTCATGGGTACAGCAATGTTCTACCCAGCGAACTACGGTTATGTACCAAATACACTTTCATTGGATGGTGATCCGCTAGACGTATTGGTTGTGACTCCACACCCAGTAGAGCCAGGTTCTGTGATTCGTTGCCGCCCAGTGGGTAAACTGAACATGGAAGATGATGGTGGTGTTGATGCGAAACTGGTTGCAGTTCCGCACGAAAAATTAACCCCAATTTATAAAGATGTTCAAGAATATACGGATCTTCCACCATTATTGATCAGCCAAATTGAACACTTCTTCCAACACTATAAAGACTTAGAGCCAGGCAAATGGGTGAAGTTAAGCGGTTGGGAAGGTGCTGATGTTGCGAAACAAGAAGTATTGAACTCAATTGAAGGCTACAAAGCTGCAAATCCATAATTTGCGTAGCCTGTTCAGCATTCAAATGAAAGCTGAAATGTAAAAAAACCTGCACATATTCTGTGCAGGTTTTTTATTGGTTTTGCTATTCCGAGAAATTAGAATAATTTCACAGGAATATCTAACCAGATACGCCATTCGTTGGTTGAGCCAATAGCATTACTGACGTAATTTCCTTTCGCATTGTTATACGTATCGCTTGCACGTAAGTAAGAGTGACGTAAGCGTAAGCTTGCATCTTTGAATGCACCCGATTGAACCGTATATTTCACTTGGTTAAAGAATTCATGTTCTTCAGCTTGGTCGATAATTTGTGCTGGATTATTTTTTTCGGCTACATCAATATCCCAACCATAAACGAATGCTGTTGTCCAGTTTAGACCTGGGAGACCATAGTTTTTAAAATTATAGTTGTACTGTAAGCCAACAGATTTTTCATCGTTACCCTTAAAGTCGGATAAGTATGAGTTTGGTACATAAATGCTTTGTAGACCATCTGCGTTGTAAGCATAGTCGTAACCTATGTTGCCGGCATTATCTTGGTACGCAAGCATCAAATTGTGTGCGTCCCTGTTATAGCTTGCAGATACACCCCAAATCGAGTTAGTCAATTCTTCAGTTTCAATGCGTGGATCAGTTGTTTCTGCTCCAACTTTCCATTTGGTATTGTAACCCATTGCATCTAAAGTTACGCTCGCACCATTTGCTGTAGGGAAGCTATAATTCACATTCCCATAGTGACGATCTAATTTATCTTTAACGTCTACCCCATAATAAGAGGCATTAACTTGGTCGTTAAACTTGTATTTCGCGCCCCAGAAAATAGCACTGTCCAAATTTTGTTGGTCTGAGCTGATGTCATTTGACCATTGGTTTTTAGTGAATTTACCACCGATTAACGTCAAATCTTTAATTTCGTTACTTTCAATATAAAGACCAGTGTAGTATTCAGGTGTTAAGCGTGCTGTATTGCTTGCAATTACTGGAATTTCAGATACTTGCGTACCATATTTAGCTGTTGTATTTGATACACGTGCTTTCACATAAGCACCACCACGTGCCCAGTGATCGTAAGCATCTTTGGTGCCATCAGCATTTAACTGATCATGTACAGGAATCATTTGATTGCCAGTATGCCCATTTTTGCCTAATTTAAATGAAGCATCACCAACAACACCCACACCAAAACCGACTACACCTTTGGTAAAGCCGGAATCTAATTTGACAATTGCAGTTTGCGCAAATGAACTTGTATCTGTACCAGGTTTTACATCTTTATAATCACGAGTTAAATAACCTGTACGGAATAAAACCGAACCGTTTGCGTCTTCTACAAAGCCTTTAGATTCACTTTGTTCGCTAGCAAATGTAGTTGAAACAAGCGCTGCGTTGATCAGCAACGCAAGTGTTAATTTTTTAGATTGCAGCATTGGGAGATGGCCTCATGCAGTAAATGTGTAGTTGAAACGTAGGCGAATTGTATCGCTATTTATGCGCGAAAATATCACTTTTAAAGCACTTATGACACTAAAGTTAAGCATTTTTTCGATAAACTGTGGGGTCATTAAAAATATCGACTTTTCAAAAGTTGAATAAATATTTTATTTTTTAGTAAAAACATAAACATATTTAAAACTTACTGAGTCACTGAAACATAGCCAAATACAGCGCATCTGCAATTTGTACATTAAAAATACAGTTTGTTTAATTTTTCAACAGCTTGGTGAGTGATCAAAGCGCATAAGACACAGCATAAATTTTAAAATAGGGTGAAGTTTTTCCTGTGAAATGGTTATCTATGAAGTCGAATTTTGGGCAAGAGATAAGTGGGGAAATAAATTTATAAATCTTTATTTGAATTAAGAGTATAAAAATTAAATTTTAATTAAGCTTTGAGTAATAGCTTTTGGCTATTACGGATTTCATGTGAAACATCGGTGTTTAGTTTTGGGCGTTACGATGAAAACAGAACTGTTTAAGAAGATATTTTATACATAACTCTTATAAGGTCATTGGCTTGCGAAAATTAAAATTGATCTATCGTTTTGGTCAATGAATTATTTTTGATGTGAAGATTGAATTGTCTCATTGCATGTTGATGTCAAATTTTGGTGCAGAAATATATTGCAGTTTAGGAGAGGATTTTTGTCTGTGCACTGAGTTTTGATAGTTGATGGCGTAGGGATGAACAGGATAGGCCTGACTTTCGATTGTTTGATCAGGATAGATTTGTGATTCTGACTGCACTTTTTTAGGCATGTGATTTAGCTTTATTGCAATACAAGGATGCAAAAAATAATCATACGGCTGTGCAAATCAATGTTTAAAGTGTAGTCCTTATATAAGAGGAGAGTTGATGTACATCCAAAGTTACTGTAATTAAAATTAAAAACTATAAGAAACAATCAATATATAACAATGACTTAATATTAATTTTTTGAGTTTTAATGCTTAATCCCTGTTCGGAACTCTAACGTTGGCATAGGGCTTGCAATTCCCTCAATGAGTTAAACAAAAAATAGACAATGCATCTCATCCGATGCAGGGGGAATCTAAAATGAAATTCGTACTTCAAACACTTTCTTTGGCGATGGTCGCAGCTACATCTAGTCTCAGCTTTGCTGCAGAAAATACAGCAGGCATGTCCTTTAGCGGGACAGCAGCCTTGACCAGTGATTATCGTTATCGTGGTTTAACCCAAACATTCAATGATCCCGCAGTGCAAGCAGGTTTCTTACTGAACCATGATTCTGGGGTGTATGCAGGCGTGTGGGGTTCCAATGTCGATTTTGGTGGTACGGCACATTTAGAGCTTGACCCTTATATTGGCTATACCACAAGCCTAGATTATTTTGCCAGCAAACCTGTTTTGGATGTGGGTTTGTGGTATTACGCCTACCCAAGTGAGAGCGATTTAAATTGGCTTGAAGTCTATGCAAAATTAGGTTTTAGCGATGTGTTGTTTAAAGATGCCAGCTTATTGACCGCAATCAACTATTCCAATGATTTCTTAGGTGGTGACACCGATGCTTGGTATTTCAATGCCACTTATACCGCACCCATTGGAAGTACCGGCTTTTCTGGTGTGGCTGGATTAGGTTACACCCAAGCAGATGACTTTGATTTTGGGAATAACAATGACAGCTACGTAGATTGGAAAGTCGGCGTAAGCTATAACTTTACTTCAATTGAAGGCTTATCTGCGGAGTTGGCTGCTGTAGGAACTGATATTGATACCGATGGTTTTTCGCATGCTGCAGCGCGTGGCGTTGAAACAGGAGCCGTATTCACGTTAACTAAAGCCTTCTAAAGATAGGGCTACGACGATAAATAAAAGCTCCAGTAAGGAGTGAAACTTAAAAACAATAAAAACAACTCGCCCATTGTACAGGCATGGCAATGGGCTATTTTTCATTTCTTAGACTTTCAATCATGTTTCATGGGCACGATAAGACAGCGCTTCACTTAAATGTGGACTTTGAATCTGTTCACTTTGGGCTAAATCTGCAATGGTACGCGCCACTCGTAACACCCTATGATACGCACGTGCCGATAAATTCAAACGCTGTTGTGCAATGGCTAAAATATTTTGGGCAGTATTATCTAAGCTTGCAAATTGCTCTAATTGTTTGGGACTGAGTGCCATGTTGAGACACTCTTGACGTTGCAATTGTCGTGTATATGCTTGAATGACACGGCTTCGCACGGTTTCAGAATTTTCTACAGGTCGGGTGTCCTGTAATTCGTGCGCCTGTAGAGGCGGTACATCAATATGTAAGTCGATACGATCCAACAACGGCCCTGAAATACGGTTTTGATAGCGTTTAATACTTTCTGCTGAACATTGGCAGCGCACATCCTGATTAAAAGCATAACCACAAGGACAAGGATTCATGGCAGCAATCAGTTGAAAGTTGGCTGGGAAGGTAATTTGCCGAGAGGCGCGGGAAATCACAATCTCCTTGGATTCTAAAGGTTGGCGCAGTACTTCTAAAACTTTTTTATCAAATTCAGGCAGTTCATCTAAAAATAAAACACCTAAATGTGCCAAGGTAATTTCACCTGGTTTGGGATATGAGCCTCTGTCATTTACAAAGAACTATGCGACAATATAAGCTAGGGTCAAAGACTTAGACCACCTTTTATAAAGAACTATGCGACAAATTTTATAAAGAACTATGCAACGGAACCCAGAATGAACAATCAATCATGCGACACCGTTAACATCGTACCAGCTCGAAGAAAAATTGGTAATACACGTATCAGTGTATCTGGTTTATATCCTTTTAAAAAAGATTCCGCAGTTGCCTTTGAATCAACTCTTGAACGGGATTTCCTTATTCGATTAGAGGTTGATCCCAATGTTCTTGCTGTTGAGTCTCAACCATTTACCATTGAGTATTTTGATAATGGACAGAAACGAGTTTACACCCCTGACTACCTGGTAACTTATAAGCATGATGATTTTCTTCCATTTATTGCACCTAAACTGGTTGAAGTAAAACCTACAGATGAATTGCAACTTAATTTGCATCTATGGAAAGCTAGATATCGTGCTGCAATGAGGGTATGCAAAGAAGAGGGTTGGAAATTTCATATTGCACATGAGGGGCGTATTCGGGACCAGTTATGGTCGAATGCCATGTTTTTACAAAAGTACCGAAAGATGGAATTTCCCCCTGCTGATTCAAAGCACTTATTGGATTATGTGAGAGATCGAGGAGCAGTAACTTTTGAGACTCTATTAGCCAGACATTTTCTTGGAAAATGGGACAGAGCCAATGGAATTAGTCAAATCTGGTATTTAGTTGCTCATGGTTATCTGGTTTGCGATTTAAGTATGCCTTTACAGCCATCTACTGAACTTTGGGTAAATGGGAGTTGTCATGAATGATAGACGTGTGAATATCAAAATAGCTGCTGGGGAACCGGTTCAGATAAAAGGGATTCCCCATACGATTATTGAAGTCATTGACCTAAAATCGGTTTTTGTTGAAAACAATAATACTGGCAGGAAAAGTATCGCGGCTATCAGTGAATTAAGGCCATCAATAGCTGTGGAACAGTATGAAGATCTAGAACTCATCGCTGATAAAGACTGGATTGAGGCTGAAAGACGTTTCAACATCATCCGACCTTTCATTGAGGGAGGCGTGAGTGGTCGTAAGGAAGTAGAGTTACGAGCCCAAGAACATGATATTAATCCAGCCACTATCTATAGATGGTTAAAAATCTATAAGGCATATGGAACTATTGATGGATTGCGGCCCAGAAAAGAGGGATTGCCACAAGGCAAGAAGATAATTAATAAACATGCTGAAGCAATCATTGAAAAAGCCATCAAGGATTTATACCTAACTAATCAAAGAATAAGTGTTCAAAAAGTTGTACTTGAAGTGAAACGCTTATGTCATGAATACCATATCCTAGAGGTGCCTCATGCCAATACAGTAAGAAATCGTATTGCAGCGATTAGCCAGAGAGACTCTCTTCGTAAGAGGGGACATAAGGAAAAGGCCGATAACAAATTTACACCTGCCGCAGGGAAATTCCCTCATGCTGATTATCCACTTGCCGTCGTACAGATTGACCATACGCCTGTTGATCTTATTCTGGTTGATGATTTTAGCAGGTGTCCTATAGGACGACCTTTTCTTACGTTGGCAATTGATGTGCGTTCAAGGGTAGTTGTGGGATATTACTTATCATTAGATGCCCCCTCTGTTATGTCTATTGCAATGAGCGTTTCTCAAGCTGTACTGCCCAAAGAGAAATGGCTAGCTTCGCGCAAGATTCAAGCTGAATGGCCTGTCTGGGGAATTATGAACACCATTCATGTCGATAATGGACCTGAGTTTCACTCAGAAACTTTCAGAAATGCTTGTATGGCACATGATATTCGTCTGGAATACCGACCAGTTAAAAAACCACGTTTTGGCGGGCACATTGAACGTTTGATGGGAACATTTGCAACCGATATTCACGCAGTTCCAGGAACAACTTTTTCAAATATTTTTGAAAGAAAAGGCTATAACTCAGATGCGGAAGCAGTTTTCACATTCTCCGAATTTGAGGACTGGCTGATTGATTTTATCTGTAATGTTTACCACAAAAGGAAACACTCTGCTTTAGGTACTTCTCCACTACATGCTTTTGAGTTAGGTATCTTTGGTGATAAAAACACGTTAGGTTCTGGGGCTGCTAGATTGCCTGCAAATGATCATAATTTCTTTCTTGATTTTCTACCAAGTTTTGAAAGGACGATTCAAACAACAGGTGTAACAATTGATGGTCTTGCTTATTATGCTGATGTACTAAGAGGTTGGATTAATGCTGTAGACCCTGATAATCAAAAGGAAAAACGTAAATTTATCTTTAGGCGTGATCCAAGAAATATTAGTGAGATATGGTTCTTTGATCCCGAAATCAAAAATTATTTTAAGGTTCCTTTAGCGGATCAAAGTATTCCACCATTTAGTATTTGGGAACACAAAAAGATTCAGGAACTGAAAAAGGAAACTGGCGAATATCTAAAAGATCATGAACTTGGACAGGCTCTAGCTAAACTTCGGGAGCGTGTTCAGGAGGCAAGTACTAAAACTCGACGGGCTCGCAGATCACATCAGCGCAGTACCCAACATCAACAGAGTGTTAACCCTGCTTCAATTCAGGGCAAAAAACCTCAACAAGAGAGTACGATTTTGGAGCAACAGCTTGAAAACGTATATGGTTTATTGCCTCTCGATGAGCTGGAAAATGATGAGGATATTTCATGAGTAACTATTCACATGTTTTTCAAGAGTTTCGCCCTATTGTGGAACAGTCTAATGAGGACAGACTCTACTTCCTGGAAGAGGACCGATGGATTGGGTATCCAGCAGCCAATGACTTGTTAGACCAATTGAAAGGATTCCTGACACTTCCTAAGCGGAGCCGTATGCCCAACTTACTGGTATTGAGTAAGCCAAATAATGGTAAAACCTCAATTATTAACCAGTTCTTTAAGCTGTATGGGGAGGGTTATGTCAATGCAGAAAATAATGCAGTAAAACCTGTAATCATTGTACAGGCACCTGTTTCCCCTGATGAAAAAGCTCTGTATATGGCTATTCTTGATAAGTTCTGGGTTCCTTTTCGAGAAAGAGATCCCGTTGCGAAGCTACGTTACCAAGTGGTCCATTGCCTTAAACTTTATGAGGTAAAGCTCCTCATTATCGACGAAATGAATTCTCTATTATGTGGCAGTCCGATTAAGCAAAGAACAGTAATGAATGCGATTAAGTATTTGTGTAATGAAACACAGATACCCATTGTTGGGTTTGGTACAGAAGAAGCAATTAGTGTTCTGCGTACTGATCCACAGCATGTCAGCCGTTTTCGTGTGGTTAATTTGCCCTTATGGAAACTAGATAAAGACTTTCAAGCTATGGTAAATAAATTTGAGAAAGTTCTTCCCCTCAAACAGGCTTCAAAACTGGCTGAACCAGCAACAGTAAAATATCTGCATGATATTACAGATGGAAACTTAGGTAATCTGCGAACGATTTTACGGGACGCCGCAAAGAAAGCTGTTGTTTCTGGTCAGGAGTTTATCGACCGTAGCTTGCTAGAAAGTGTGAAATAAGCAATGTGGAGGACTAGGTATGATAAGTGCAACAGAAATCCATTCATGGTTTATTCCCACGGACTTAAAGCAAGATGAGGCATTATCTTCTTGGTTGATACGTGCCGCACTTGACAGTGGTTGTGACCCATTAAGTTTAACTGGAGTACTTTGGCCCAAATGGCGAATCTGGTCTGTAGATGTAGATCGTGGTTTAAGTGCAGAGCAAGTACAGGTATTGATCAATACGACAAAAATTGATGAAAGCCAATTTAATTCTGCTACGCTTCGCAATTTTTTAATTAAATATAATCTGGATAATCAAACTCTTGATGCATGGTACTTGGTATTAGGTACAAGAAACCGTAAGCATCGAGGTGGCTGGCAATATTGTCCTGAGTGTCTATCTGAGGATAATGTTGCCTATTTCCGTCTGCCTTGGCGTTTTGCCTGGCATACAGGTTGTATAAAACATAATCAGCATTTACATGATCAATGTCCTCATTGCCATAATGCTATTCAACCTAGACGTCTTGAAGCCCCTGATCAGGTTATGACTTGCTGTTCAATATGTAAAAAAAGTCTATTGGAGGTTAATAAAAGCCTTGTGGATTGTCATGCCTTGGCATTCCAAAAAATCTTTGATCAATTCCTGGAACAAGGCTGTGCAACCTATCAAGACAAGTTGATTTCAGTAACTGATTGGTTAACGGTGATTAAGTTATTTTCACAATTTATTAGAAAAGCTTTAGCTGGCTCAGTAAATGGAAAAGGATGGGCTTTTCTTGAACAACTCAGAATTCAGGTGCCCCATCCTGAGCTTATATCGAATGGATTGGCTGTTAACCAACTTCCAGTTACCGAGAGAGAACGGCTATTTTCCTGTATTTATCAATTACTCATTATTCCCCAGGAAAAGTTTATTGAAACAGCAAAATCTTTAAATATGAACAGGTCTTCATTTTGGGATAAGAGAAACCAGTTGCCAGCCATATTAAGGCCTGTTGAAGAACAATTAGGCTCGATTTATCGGAACTACCCTCCAAAGAGAGCATTGGTAGCTACCTTTAAACCTAAAAGTAAGGAGACTGTAATACGCAAGTTTTTAAGATTAAAAAGAAAACTAGGGTAACTTTTGGGGGGACAACACCATGCCTCAGTGTGATGAATGTGGTGATGCGGTTGAAAAGATACACCGACTTTATAAACAGCGTAACTATTGCCATAAGTGCTATGTACGAGTTTTTAAAAAACAGGATTGTCCGTCGTGTGGTAAAAGTTCCAGATTATATAAAGCTGATAACTTGGCCGTTTGCCAACAATGTGAAACCAATAGACCTTGCATTAGATGTCAGCGTATTGATTACCCTATAGGAAAAATAACGGAGCAAGGCCCTGTTTGTAATAGTTGTTCAGTTTATTTTAGAGAGTTTCAAGCTTGTGAACGGTGTGGTGTGACATCACAACGCTTATCTCGTATCAGCCGTTTTGGAGATAATTTAAGAGTTTGCCCAAAGTGTGCAACCCGTGATTACCAGACATGCCAAAGTTGTAGAAGATATAGGTTGATTGAACAGGATGTTGTGTCAGGCAAAATGCTTTGTAAGAAATGTTTGACCTGTCCACCACTTCAATGTCTAACTTGCCAGCAACAGATTCCTGCTGGATATGGGAAATACTGTGAATTATGTACATGGCGAAGAATATTGGGGAATAGGATTAAGGAACTGGTTAATACATTAGTAAATCCAAGCCTCAAAGGTTACTTTAAAGATTATATGAATTGGCTTGATCATGAGGTTGGACCGCATAAGGCTGCATTACTAATTCGTAAACATATTCATTTTTTTGAAAAGACCAGTGATCTTTGGGGAGATCAGATCCCAGACAATGACTCTTTATTACATAGACTAAGAACAAGTGGTTTACGCAAATATGAGCTGCCCATCCGGTGGTTGGTTGCAGTACATCACCTGCATATAGATACCCAATCTAAAGGCCACTGTTCTGAATTTGACCAACTGAGAAAACTGGCGAACTCATGTCCTGGTTCATCGCTTTCAGCCCAAATTCTTCAGAACTATTATCAGGTTTTAATAAATAAAATGGATTTAGGGAAAACGAGTATACGTTCTGCCCGTTTAGCCATGAAACCAGCATCTGCTTTAATGCTGTTGGTAAGTCAATCACGATTAGATTTACCAACAATGTGGCATGTAAAATATTACTTATTTAAGTCCCCTGGACAAGCTTGCGCTATTGTTGGCTTTCTTAATTTTTTAAACAAGAATTATGATACGAACCTTGATACGTCATGGGTACTAGATGAAAAAATAACAGAAAAAAGTAATATGAAGAAACTGGAAAAACAATTGTTGGCCATCATGAAAGCCCCAGAGGAAAATTTTAATGAACTAGAGTGGATAAAGTTAGGATTGATGTATTTTCATAATTTGGATAAATCCTTTTTTAATCAAATGGATAGTATTAATTATAGGGGGCTGAATGATGGCTTTGAAGTGAGGTTTGGTGATCAGCAATATTGGATACCTAAATTGCTTGTATAACTGGACCATATAACGCTAATGTAGCTACATAAAGTTAAAACTGAATTTTGGGCTTCCAGAGGGTATGTATGGGGCAATTAGGTCATGAATATTGTGTTCATAATGGATTCAATAGGTCTCATGCAGGGAAATATGTTTATTCACTTGCTACGTTTATATCTTGGATATTGATTTACTTTTTACTGAAGTTCTTGGGTGGATTGTCTCCTTATTGGAATGTCATCATTTCTAGTGCTATCACTGCTTTATTATTTCTTACTTTTTATTTTCTATTTGATAAATGGATATGGAAAACAGGTTTATTTTTCAAGATTCTGAAATATCCTGATATTTCGGGAGAATGGTCATGTAAAGGTATCTCTGATTACCAAGAAGAAAATTCTGAAATGATTAAGCACAATAGAGAGTGGATTGGAAAAGTAACAATTTTACAAAGTTGGGATAAAGTAAGAATCAGATTAGAAACAGAATTTTCCACATCTGACAGTATTTCTGCTGCAATTATTTATGACGAAATTGAAGAATACAAAGTTCTTTATAGTTATGAAAACAAACCAAAAGATTTAGATCATGAAGAGTTACGTATCCATCGAGGATTTGTAGAGCTGACACTTCATAAAGACAATAAAAGTGCCAGTGCTAAATATTATAATGTTACTGGTCGAAGAACCATGGGAACAATGTTATGGGAAAAATTAGATAACTAATGGATAAGAGCCAATGGTTTCGTCATATAGGTAACCCAAATCTTTACGTATTTCCGTAACGAGTTTATCTAAGGCAATGCTCATTGTTGTGAGAGAGGTTTCTTTCTGATAACTATCAAATATTTTTCTGGTCATATCAGGTGTATATAAGCTATTTCTATAGTTTGGGTTATGATACAGATAATCAAAAAATCTTTTTGTTTCAAGAACTATTGCTAAAGCATTTGTTCTACCTTTCTTTAAATTTTCTAGATTGGAATGATACATAATAGAGGCTAGATCAAAACTACTTAAGTAAATTACTTTGCCCTCTTCAACTAAATCGGCTTTTATTGTTTTACAAAGGCGGATAGATTTTTTCAATCCTCCATCAGCATAGTATTTACATTTGTAATCTATATAAAAAATATGCTTGAAAGGTAAGTTCATCAATGTAGTAGGAGTTTTATTATCTAGAATATTGACTCCTCTTAAATAAAGGGTAAGCATCCGCTGAACGCCATCGCCAAGTTTTAACGGGGTTCAGGTTTCCAGCGGTGAGGTAGTAATTCTTCTATTTGGGGCACTTTATGTGTTGGCAACCTTTTCAGCACATCACTTAAATAGGCATACGGATCCAAGCCATTCAGCTTTGCTGACTGGATTAAAGTCATGATATTGGCAGCTCGTTGACCACTGCGCAGCGAACCTGCAAATAGCCAGTTCTTACGCCCCAAGGCCCAGGGACGCATTTGGTTCTCTATCCAATTATTGTCAATGGGTAGATTGCCATCATCCAGATAGCGGCTTAAAGCAGTCCAACGTTTTAGGCTGTAATTGATCGCCCGGGCGGTTGGAGAACTCGATGGCACCGTCAGCTGATGTTGGTTGAGCCATTCATATAGTTGTTGCATGACCGGTTGACTATGCTGTTGTCGGTATTCGCAGCGGTCTTCCGCTGTACCATCCGTCTTTTTTCTTAATTCTGCTTCTATCGCATATAATTTCTGAATCAGCACTAATGCC